>NZ_BPRD01000230.1 GCF_022179745.1 Methylorubrum podarium | reverse complement strand
GGCGGCGAAGCCGCGCCGCTCGGGGAACCAGCGCACCATCAGGCCGACCACGCCGACATAGACGATGCCGGTGCCGAGGCCGCAGAGCAGGCCGTAGGTCGCGTAGAGCCCCCACAGCGTGTCGGTGTAGGAGGCGGCGACCCAGCCCAGTCCCGAGAGGGCGGCGCCCAGCGCGATCATGGCCTTGGCGCTGAAACGCTCGATCAGCCAGCCCTGCACCGGCGAGAAGAAGGTCTGGAGCACGATCAGCATCGTGAAGGCGACCTGCACGGCGGCGAGGCTCGCGCCGGTGGTCGCCTGGAACGGCTTCACGAACAGCGTCCAGACATATTGCGGGCTGGAGATCGTCATCATGACGAGGAGACCCAGGCCGAGCTGGATCCACCGCGTCCGATCGGAAACTGTATGCATCATTCACTCCCTTACGGCGCCGTGGCGCCGCAAAGGGCATGCCAGAGGCGAACGTCAGGCTCGCGCGCTGACGAGCCAGCAGGCGGCGCCGAGATCAACCGGACCGGCCCCGAAGCGCTCGGCGAAGAGCTGCCTGATGATTTTTAAGGCAGCCTCCTGCAGCGCCGGCTCGCGCTCGCGCAGCAGGCGGGCGACGGGACCGCGGGTCGCCACGAAGTCGGCCGCCGCCTCGATGGTCTCGCCCACCCGCATCACCCGATCGACCGGCTCGCACTCGATGCCGCGAAAACCGGCTGCCTCAAGAATAGGCAAAAGCGCGTCCGGTGCGGCGAAGCGGAACGGCCCTGGGGCGCCCGGCTGCGGCGGGTCGACCTCCGGCAGGAGCGGCAGCACCGCGTCGCGCGGGACCGTGACCCAGGCGTTCTCCGCCATGCTCCGCCAGCAGAGAAAGCTCAGCCGTCCGCCCGCGGCGAGGGAGCGGCGGATATTGGCGAAGGCGGCGGTGGAATCCTCGAAGAACATCACGCCGAAGCGGGAGAGGGCGTGGTCGAAGCCCGGGCCGAAGGCGTGATCCTGGGCGTCGGCGCGAAGCCACGCGATCGGGGCGGTCCCCGGCGCTTCCCGCGCCGCCCGCTCGCGACCGACCGCCAGCAGCGGCTCCGACAGGTCGGCGGCGGTGACGTGCCCGCCGCTCCCGACCTGCCGCGCGGCAATGAGCGCGGTGTCGCCGGCGCCGCAGCCGATATCGAGCACGCGGGCACCGGCGCCGAGCGCGGCGCGGGCGAACAGGGCCTCGGTGAAGGGCGCGAAGGCGGAGTCGAGCGCCTCGTGGTAGGCGGCCCAGCGCTGGCCGACCTCGCCGTTCCAATAGTCGCTCTGATCCTTGTTCAGGGTGCTCATCGTCGCTCGTCTCGCTCTGTTTCCAGTCGATCGCTGCGGGTTCTGCCAGACGCCGACATCGCGAGGCGAAGCCGAAGCGATCCAGGGCGCGCCCTTTTCGGAGATGTCGCGCCCTGGATTGCCACGGCTTCGCCTCGCAATGACGGAAGGAGAGGCGGAAGCGATCCGAACGGATGACGTCTCACTTCGAATCCGCGGCCAATGCCTCGAAGGCGGTCGCCACCGCAACCGCTCCGGGGTCGGGATGGCCCTTCAGGTCGCTGACGGCGAGGTAGCTGGAGCGGCCGGTGCCGGCCCGCTCCATCGCGGCGGTCGCGTCGGCCCCCGCGCGGGCGGCCCGCGCCGCCGCGGCGAGACCGGAGGCCGACAGCGCCTCGATCGCCGGAATCGCCGCGTCGAGCATCGTGCGGTCGCCGGGGCCGGCGCCGCCGACCTCGCGCACCCGCTCCACGCCCGCGGCGCAGGCTTTCGCCCAGTCCGCCCCCTCGGCGAGCGCCGAGCCGGCGGCGGCGAAGAAGATCGAAAGCAGCACGCCGCTCGATCCCCCGGTGGCGCGGCCCAAGCGCTCGCCCAAGGCCCGGCACAGGGCGGCGGGCTCGGCCTGGGGCAGCCGGTCGAGGTCGGCCAGCACGGCGCGGGCGCCCTCGGCGAAGGTCGAGCCGGTGTCGCCGTCGCCGACCCGCGCGTCGAGGGCGTTGAGCGAGGCTTCCGCCGCGATCAGCGCCCGGGCCACCGCCTCGATCCGCGCGGCGACGACCGCATCCCGCGACGGGGCCGGCGTCGGCCCGCCGGACAGCCCCTCCGGCAGGGGCCGGACGACCGGTTCGCGCAAAGTCCGCGCCCGCGGCCAGGCGGCGACCGGCGTCTCGGAGACCAGCGCCGCCTCGATCGCGTCGTCCAGCGCCAGGAAGGTGAGGGAGGCGCCGTGCATGTCGAGCGCGGTCATGACCGGGGCGGGGCCGAGCAGCAGCCGCACCCGGCGCCCGAGTTCGGTCGCGAGCACCGCCTTGGTCAGCACCTCCATCTCGAGGGCCGTGGTCGAGCCGAGATTGTTGACGAGGAGCGCGAGCCGTTCGGCCCCCGCGATGGGGGCGGGGAAGCGGGCGGTCATGCGCTCGGCGAGCGCGTCGGCACGGGGCAGGTCGATGCGCTCGATGCCGGGCTCGCCGTGGATGCCGAGGCCGAGTTCCGCCTGGCCTTCCGACAGCCGCGGCTCCGGCTTCGAGCCGGGGATCGTCGCGGTGGAGACGGCGATGCCGAGGGTGCGCGCCGCGCCGGCCGTGCGCCGGGCGAGCGCCGCGACGTCTTCGAGCGAAGCGCCCGAGGCGGCGGCGTGGCCCGCGACCTTGTGGACGAGAAGCGTGCCGGCGAGCCCCCGCGGACGGGCCGCGTCGGGCAGGGCGATGTCGTCGGCCACCAGCACGGTCTCGACCCGGCGTCCGAGCGCGCGGGCGCGCTCGGCGGCGAGGCCGAAATTCAGGCGGTCGCCGGCATAGTTCTTCACGACGAGGACGCAGCCGGCCTCGCCCGTCACCGCGAGGATGCCGGCGAGCACCGCATCGACGGAGGGCGAGGCGAACACGTCGCCGCACACCGCCGCCGCGAGGAGCCCCGGCCCGACGAAGCCGGCATGGGCCGGCTCGTGCCCCGAGCCGCCGCCGGAGACCACGGCGACCTTTCCGGGCTCCGGCTCGGCCCGCAGCACGACGCGGATCTCGGGGTAGCCGTCGAGCCGCGCCAGCGCCCCGCCGCTGCCCGCGACGAGCCCGTCGATGGCGTCGGTGATGAGGTGGGCGCGGTCGTTGATGAAGTGGGCCAAGGATCGCTCCTCCCGACGCGCCACGTCGAGCGTGGGCTTTGGCCGAAACGTACTGCGCACGGAGACGTGAGCAAGTCCGGCCGTGGCCGTCTCAGAGCCTGTTTGAGCGACCTGTTCCGGCACCCACGACGATCCTCATGCTGAGGTGCTGCGCCAGCAGCCTCGAAGCACGCCCCGACGCTTGCCCCGGCAGATCGATGCCATGGGGCCATCGCTATGAGTTTGACCGTCCGGGATCGGCCCTTCCGGCGTGCTTCGAGGCCGAGCTGTCGCTCGGCACCTCAGCATGAGGAGGGGGATGCTTGCCAAATCACCCCTGTCAAACAAGCCTTCAGAGCCCCGCCGCGCCGCCGTCGGAGCGCGGATCGTGGGTCGCCTCGATCCGTCCGTCCCTGGGATGGCGGACCAGCATGCCGGCGTGGCCCAGCGAGTCGATATAGGCGCCGCCCAGCTCCTCGATGTCGTGGCCCAGGCGCCGGAGCGCCGCGATGCAGCCCGGATCGAACCGGTCCTCGACCTTCACGCTGAGCGACTCGGCGCCCCAGGTGCGGCCGTAGAGCAGGCGCGGCGCGTCGACCGCGTCGGCCACCGACATCCCGTAATCGGCGTAGCGGGAAAAGATCTGCGCCTGGAATTGCGGCTGCCCATCGCCGCCCATGGAGCCGTAGGACATCACCCGCCCGTCGTCGAAGGCGGCCAGCGCCGGGATCAGGGTGTGGAACGGCCGCCGGCCGGGCTCCAGCGGGTTCACGGCGGAGGCATCGAGCGAGAACGACATGCCGCGGTTCTGCCAGCAGATGCCGGTGGCGGGCAGCACCGTGCCGGAGCCGTATTCCCAGTAGACCGACTGGATGAAGGAGACGGCCATGCCGTCGTTGTCGATCGCGCCCATCCAGACGGTGTCGCCCTCGCCCGATCGCACCGGGATGCTGGCGGCGCGCCGCATGTCGATCAACGCCGCCTCGCGGTGGAGGCGCTTCGGATCGAGGAAGGCGGCTGGATCGCCCGTCAGGCGGTCGAAATCGGTGACGAAGCGGTCGCGGATGGCGAAGGCGCGCTTCGTCGCCTCGATCAGCCCGTGATAGTGGGCGATGCTCTCCGGCTCAGAGATGTTCAGCCGGTCGAAGATCCCGAGGATGATCAGCGCGGCGAGGCCCTGGGTGGGCGGCGGGAAGTTGTAGAGCGTGGCGTCGCGCCGCCGCAGGGACAGGGGTGCGCGCTCCTTGGCCGAATAGGCGTCGAGGTCGGCGCGGGTCACCGGCGCGCCGAGGCGTTCCAGGTCGCCCGCGATCTCGCGGCCGATATCGCCGCGGTAGAAGTCGTCGAGCCCGGCATGGACGAGCTGGGCCAGGGTGTCGGCGAGCTTGGGCTGCGTCCGGATCGCGCCCGCGGCGTAGGGCTTGCCGTCGTTCAGGTAGGTCGCGGCAAAGTTCGGCGCGTCGTGGAGCGTGTCGAGCTCCTTCGGCACGTAGCGCGCCTCCGAGGCCGAGACCGCGCAGCCCGCGCGGGCGTGGCGGATCGCGTCCGCGAGGATCGCGTCGAGGGGCAGCCGGCCGCCGAAGGCGCGGGCCATGTCGAGGGCGAGGCGCCAGCCGCCGACCGTGCCGGCGACCGTCACCGCCGCGTCGGGACCGCGGGAGGGAATGGCGTCGAAACCCTTCTCCCGGTAGCGGGCGCGGGTGGCGAGCCGGCCGGCCGGGCCGCAGGCCTCGATGCCGCGCACGCGGCCGTTCTTCTCGCGGATCAGCCAGAAGCCGTCGCCGCCGATGCCGTTCATGTGCGGGTAGACCACCGCGATCGTCGCGGCCATGGCGACCATCGCCTCGATGGCGTTGCCGCCCTGCGCCAGCACGCTCTGCCCGGCCGCGGCCGCGAGCGCGTGGGGGGCGGCGACGGCCGCGTGGGCGAAGACGGGGGTATCGGGCATGGACGGACTCTGACGAAACCGGAGGTCGGGAAAGGTGGGGTCGAGGGCAAGATCAGGACCATGCGCGGGCGCGAAGGGCAACCGCCACGCTCCCCGGCCCGGTGCAGTCCCGGCATTCGCCGGTCGCGCGACCGGCTTCCCCGAAGACGCTTCGGAGCCGCACGCGTCCCCGAATGCGCGTTCGAGGATCGCGCGAGATGGCCGGGTTTCCGAAGCTTCAAAAAGGTTCCGCCGACGCCCCCGCCTTTTCGCAAATGTTGCAGAAAAGGAACTGCGCGGGGGCCGGGGCAGTGACATGATCGCCCTCGCGAATCGGCGGACATCTCAGCACATGAAGCAGAACGACCGGGCGATCCTTCAGGATCGCGTGAGAACACTTGTCTTGCGCCATGCCCTGGAAGCAACGCTTCAGCGGCTGGCCGATCTTTCCGGCGGAAACGCCGAGGAAGAACTGTTGAGGCTCGAACACGCCATCGTCTTCGCCGCGCGGCGCGCCGGCGAAGCTCCGGGCACGCTGCAACTCGCCGCCCTGGTGGCCGTCGAAGATGCGGTGGCGGCCATCCGCGGCGCGTTCGACACCGCGCACCAGCGCATCGAGGGGGATCCGGCCGTGCGTCCCGCATCGCCGACGGCGCTCGCCGCCTGAGAGACGACATTTTCGTCGCCGATCCACGCCCACGGCGATTGAATTGCCGTCGCGCCATGGGCATATCGCCCCCGCTTTTTTCGAGTGTCCCGCGCGAAACCCCGGCCGCGCCGCCGGAGCCGTTCCGCGCGGCACTCCCAGTGCGGAGGCATGCTCTTGAGCGAGACGGTAGAGCGGCACGAATTCGGTGCCGAGGTCGGGCGCCTGTTGGATCTCGTCGTCCACGCGCTCTATTCCGACCGCGAGATCTTTTTGCGCGAACTGGTGGCCAACGCCGCCGACGCGACCGACCGGCGCCGCTTCGAGGCGCTGACCAACGAGGCCCTGGCGCTCCCCTCCGACGCGCGGGTGCTGATCGCCCCCGACAAGGCGGCGCGCACGCTCACGATCTCCGATTCCGGCATCGGCATGGGCAAGGAGGATCTGGCCCAGAATCTCGGCACCATCGCCCGCTCCGGCACCCGCGCCTTCTCGCAGGCGCTGGGCGAGGCCAAGGCGGGTGAGGGCGAGGATCTGCGTCCGAGCCTGATCGGCCAGTTCGGCGTCGGCTTCTACTCCGCCTTCATGGTGGCCGACCGCGTCACCGTCACCTCGCGCCGCGCCGGCTCGGACGAGGCCTGGACCTGGGCCTCCGACGGCAAGGGCAGCTACACCCTGGAGCCGGCCGCCCGCGAGCAGGCCGGCACCGACATCGTGCTGCACCTCAAGGAGGATGCCGACGAGTATCTCGAGAGCTACCGGCTCGACCACGTCGTGCGCAAATGGGCCGACAACATCGCCGTGCCGATCGCGATCCGCGACGCGGAGGGCAACGAGGAGGCGGCCAA
>NZ_BPRD01000229.1 GCF_022179745.1 Methylorubrum podarium | reverse complement strand
CTCCGCCGCGCGGCGGAGGGCGTCAGTCGCCGGAGCCGGGATTGGGCGAGAAATGCGCCTCCAGCTTGCCGCCCACCCCGTCCCACTGCTTGGCGTCGGCGGGGGCATCCTTCTTCTGGGTGATGTTGGGCCAGGTCTTGGCGTAGTCGGCGTTGAGCTTCAGCCAGCTCTCGAGGTTGCCCTCGGTGTCGGGCTTGATCGCCTCGGCGGGGCATTCCGGCTCGCAGACGCCGCAATCGATGCATTCGTCGGGATGGATGACGAGCATGTTCTCACCCTCGTAGAAGCAATCCACGGGGCACACCTCGACGCAGTCCATGTACTTGCACTTGATGCAGTTGTCGGTGACGACGTAGGTCATGGGCCGTTCGGTCCTCAAAAATCCGCTTGTCTGCCGCTTGCCTGGGCGGGGTCGGGCGCGCTCCTCACCGGCCCGCCACCCGCTCTCGCGCGGATGCGATCCCTCGTGCGGCGGGTTCAAGCGTTCCGGGCGCCGCCGCCGCCCGATTTGGAAGCGCTCTAGCCCCTGGCCGGTGGGCTGACAAGCGCGCCCTTCCGCCCGCCCTCCCCCGCGCCGCGCGGCGGGCTTTTCGGCAACGCCGCCGCCCCGGTTCCCGCTCCGGCCCGGTTCCGCCCGCCGGCCGGAATTCGAAGTCGAGGCACGGTGTTCAGATCTGCGTAGTCTTAGTCGTTGGTTAATTTTACTGTCTTCGACAATTGAGCTTGTCCGGGAAGCAACCTTGGCCGCTATCTGGACGTCGAATGGCACGCCGCGCAAGTCCCGGACGGGGTTTGCGGTGGTGCCCGAGATCGTCCCGACGTCGCGTCGCGTTCCGAGGTTGTTCCATGGCCGCCCCCCTGCTCCGCCCGAGCCTGTTTCCCGCCCTTGCCGTCGCCGCCTGCGCGGTCGTCACCCTGGCCGCGCCCGCGCAGGCGGGGGGGAACTGCGTCAGCGCCGAGTGCTATCGCCGGGTCGTGACGCCGCCCGTCTACGACACCGTCGCCGAGCGGGTGCTGGTCCAGCCGCCGCGCACGGTCTACCGCACCACGCCGCCGGTCTACGACACGGTGTCCGAGCGGGTGCTGGTCGCCCCCGGCGGGCGCCGCTGGGAGACGCGCGTCGACGCCTACGGCCAGCTCGTCGGCTGCTGGGTGACCACGCCGCCGCGCTACGCGGTGCAGACCCGGCGCGTGCTGGTGCGCCCGCCGGAGGCGATCCCGCACACCCTGCCGCCGGTCTACGCCACCACGCAGCGCCGCGTGCTGGTGCAGCCCGCCCGCGCCGCCTGGGTGCCCGCCGCCGCCCCCGTCGCCGGGCCGGCCTTCGGTCCCGGTCCCGGCTACGGTCCCCTCGGGATCGGCTCGATCCCGGACGCCCTCGGCATCACCGGGGCGTCGTCCGCGGATGTCGCCGTCGGCCTCGGCTTCTCCCAGGGCAGCATCTACGACGGGTATTGAGGCACGTCCTCGATCACGTCCTCGCTCGCGGCCCTGACCGGCGGCCTTGATTCGAGGCGAGGCCGCCGTAGCTCCCCTCCCGGCGCACGAGACGGGAGGAGCGGATCATGGCGGCGTTCAGGGCCTGGGTGATCGAGAAGGGCGAGGCCGGGCAGAGCCTCGCCCTGCGCGATTTCGACGAGGCCGACCTGATGGACGGCGACGTCACCGTGCGGGTCTCCCATTCCGGCCTGAACTACAAGGACGGGCTGGCCATGACCGGCCGGATGCCGGTGGTGCGCCGCTTCCCCATGATCCCCGGCATCGATTTCGCCGGCACCGTCGAGGCCTCCGCGCATCCCGATTACAAGGCCGGCGACGCGGTGGTGCTCACCGGCTGGGGCGTCGGCGAGACCCATCTCGGCGGACTGGCCGAGCGCGCCCGGCTGCGCGGCGACTGGCTGGTGCCCCTGCCCGAGGGCCTGAGCCCGGCCGACGCCATGGCGATCGGCACCGCCGGCTACACCGCGATGCTGTCGGTGCTGGCGCTGGAGCACCACGGCCTGACGCCGGAAGCCGGGCCGGCCCTGGTGACGGGCGCCTCCGGCGGCGTCGGCTCGGTGGCGGTGGCCCTCCTGAAGCGCGCCGGCTGGCACGTCGTCGCCGCGACGGGCCGGACCGGCGAGGCCGAGTACCTGAAGGGTCTCGGCGCGGCCGAGATCCTGGAGCGCGAGGCGCTCGCGGGCGAGCCGCGCCCCCTGGCCAAGGAGCGCTGGGCCGCCGGCATCGACGCGGTCGGCGGAAAGGTGCTCGCCAACGCCCTGTCGATGACGCGGGGCGGCGGCGCCATCGCCGCCTGCGGCAATGCCGGGGGCATGGACCTGCCGAGTTCCGTCGCGCCCTTCATCCTGCGCGGCGTCGCGCTCTTGGGCATCAACAGCGTGACGACCCCGCAGAAGCTCCGCCGCGCGGCCTGGGCCCGCCTCGCGCGCGACCTCGACCGCGACCTCCTGCGGCGGATGACGCGGACGGTCTCCCTGGAGGAGGCCGGCGGCCTCGCCGAACCCCTGCTCGACGGTCAGGTGCGGGGCCGCACCGTCGTCGCGATCGGCTGAACCCGAGCCCGCGCCCCGGCCCCGCGGGAACCGCGGCGGAGGCTTGGGCATTGCGTATCTCATGAGCAGAGCATTCGTCCGTGAGCCGGAAGGCGGTGAGGCGTTCGAGGACCTCCCCGACCGGCCGATTTCCGCCCACACCAACTTCGTGACGCCCGAGGGGCTCGCGCAGATCGAGGCCGAGGTGGCGCGGCTGGAAGGCGAGCTGTCCGGTCTCTCGCCGCAGCAGGACAAGGCGGACCACGCCCGCCTCTCGCGCGACCTGCGCTACTGGAGCGCGCGCAAGAACTCGGCGCAGCTGGTCGAGGCGTTCGAGGGCGACGTGGTGCGCTTCGGCGCGACCGTGACGGTGGTGCGCGAGGACGACACGCGCCAGACCTTCCGCATCGTCGGCGAGGACGAGGCCGACCCCTCGGCCGGCTCGATCTCCTACGTCGCGCCGCTCGCCCGCGCGCTCACCGGCAAGGGCGTCGGCGACACCGTGACGGTGAACGACCACGAGTTCGAGATCACGGACATCCGCTGAGCGGGAAAGGTCAGGGGTTTCGAAAGGGCGAGCCCTTTCGCGGGTCCAGGGCGGAGCCCTGGGAATCAGCCGGGGCTCCGCCCCGATACCCCGCCAAAGGGGTGACCCCTTTGCGATCCCGGCTTCTGCTCAGGTGAACAGGCTCGACACGCTCGATTCCGTCGCCGTGCGCCCGATCGCCTCGCCGAGCAGGGGCGCGATCGAGATCACGCGGATGTTGCGGGCGAGCTTCACCGCCTGCGTCGGCAGGATCGAGTCGGTGATGACGAGTTCCTTCATCCGCGAGGCGGCGATGCGCGAGACCGCCCCGCCCGACAGCACCCCGTGGGTGATGTAGGCCGACACGTCCCGGGCGCCGGCGTTGAGCAGCGCCTCGGCCGCGTTCACCAGGGTGCCGCCGGAATCGACGATGTCGTCGACGAGGATGCAGGACTGGCCCTCGACGTCGCCGATGATGTTCATCACCTCCGACTCGCCCGCCCGCTCGCGGCGCTTGTCGACGATGGCGAGCGAGGCGTCGATGCGCTTGGCGAGCGCCCGGGCGCGCACCACGCCGCCGACGTCGGGCGAGACCACCATGCGCTCGCCGGGGGCCAGCCGCTCCTTGATGTCGCGCACCATCACCGGGGCGGCGAACAGGTTGTCGGTGGGGATGTCGAAGAAGCCCTGGATCTGGCCGGCATGGAGGTCCAGCGTCAGCACGCGGTCGGCGCCGGCCTCGGTGATGAGGTTGGCCACCAGCTTGGCCGAGATCGGCGTGCGGCCCGAGGTGCGCCGGTCCTGCCGTGCGTAGCCGAAATAGGGGATCACCGCCGTGATGCGCCGCGCCGAGGACCGACGCGCCGCGTCGATCATGATCAGCAGCTCCATCAGGTGGTCGTTGGCCGGGAACGAGGTCGATTGGACGATGAAGACGTCCTCGCCGCGCACGTTTTCCTGCAGCTCGACGAAGATCTCCATGTCGGCGAAGCGCCGGACCATGCAGCTCGCGAGCGGCAATTCGAGGTAGGCGGCGATCGCTTCCGCAAGAGGACGGCTCGCGTTGCCGGCGATGATCTTGATGGACGACGTCATGCCGGGCGTCTCTCGGCTCACTCTTCAAGTCACTCGCGGGACGCGCGCGAACCGATTACGTCCGGGACCGCACAAGCATCCGGCCGCGCGGGCTCATATCAGCCGTGCCGGTTCGTCACAATGGCTTCATGCCGCGGCCCCGCCCTGCCCCGGTCACGGTTCGAGCAGGCGGTGCAGGTGGACGATGAAGTAGCGGGTCTGGGCGCTGTCGACGGTGGCCTGGGCCTTGGAGCGCCACGCGGTCTGGGCCGAGGCGTAGTCGGGAAAGATGCCGACGATGTCGAGATCCTTGATGTCCCGGAAGCGCACGCCCGAGACGTCCTCCAGCTCGCCGCCGAACACGAGATGGAGCTTCTGGTCCGAGTCGATCGTCGTGGTCACGCGTCTCTCCTGCGGGGTGCCGGGGCCCGCCGCCGGTCAGGCAGGAGCCGTGCCGCTCGGTCGCAGAGGCGGCGGGGCGGGTCAAGGTGCCCGTCCCGCTCATCCCGGCTCGTCGTAGGACAGCGACCAGCCTGAACCCGTGAACCAGGAGCGCGCGGAGGGCGACCGCCGCCAGCGCAGAGACCGGACGAACTCCACGCCGCCGCGCGTGAAGGCCGCCTTCAAGGCTTCGCGCTCCGCCTCGCTCCCGACCAGCCTTCCCTCGCCCCCTTCGGCGCAGACGAAGAAGGCCGGACCGAGCCAGGCCGCGGAGAAGAGGTCCGCATCGCGCCGCTCGACACGCAGCGCCGCGCCGTGGAGGGCGTGGCGGCCCGCCCCCGGCCTGCCCTCCGGCCGGGGGACGCCCAGCGGGAAGATCAGCCGCCCGCCCGCGTCGAGATGGTCGATCCAGGCCGGCGCCGGCCGTTCGACCGAAAAGTTGACGTAGATGCAATCCGCCTTGTCCCGGGGCCAGTCCGCCCCGTCGCCCTCGACGACGGTGACCTGGGCAAGGTCCGCGAGATTGCTGCGGGCGAGGTCGGCGAGCCGGCGCTCGGACTCGACCGCCACGACGTGACCGGACGCTCCGACCAGGTGGGCGAGCAGCGCCGTGTAGTAGCCCGTGCCGGCGCCCAGATGCACGACCCGCCCGCCGGGCCGGAGCCCGGCGTGGTGCAGCCAGCCCGCGTGCAGCGACGGGCTGCCGTTGTTGACGCCGCGCTCCGGAGAGAGCGCGAAGAGCACGTCCTGATAGGCCAGGACCGGATCGGCCTCGGGAATGACCGCGTAGCCCGTGAACCGCGCGATCCGCCAGGGCGGCGGTCCGAGATAGCGCTCGCGCGGGACCGTCGCGAAGGCCGCCTCCAGCGCGGGATCGCGATCGATCCCCGCGACCGCGAGCATCTGCCTGGCATAGGCCCGCCGGACGGTGGCGAGCTCCCGGTCGTCGAAGGTCGAGACAACTGACATCGGCGGTGACCCGTGCGCGATGCGATCATAAATTGAACGCGGAGGGCGCGCTACACGACAAGGCCGCTCGGCCCCAGCGGGGCCAAGCGCGCGCAGGATGGAGGCGGCGCGCGGCCCGTTTCAGAACAGCGAGCCCTGCCGCGCGGCGGGCGCCCGTGCCTTCTCCGACCCGGTGACCGCGGAAGGCTCCGGGTTGCGGGCCGCGCGTCTCGGTCGCGGCGAGGGCGGGGACGACGATCCCTCCGGCACCGCGGCCACCGCGCCGTCGGCGAACTGGAGCTGGAGCCGCGCGGCCGTCGCGGCAGCCTCCGCCGTGCGCACCGGCAGGCCGTCGGCGTCGCGCACGAGCGCGTAGCCGCGGGCGAGCACGGCCTTGTAGCTCAGCGCCCCGAGCAGGCCGGCCTGCGCCCCGAGCCGGTCGCGGCGGCGCTCGATGATGCGGAGGATCGCCGTGCGCGGGCGGTGATCGATGCCGGCGAGACGGGCCCGCGCCTCGGCGAGCGCGATCACCGGCGAGCGCCGGGTCAGCCGGTCGGCGAGGCGGTTCAGGCGCTCGCGGGAATCGCGGGCATTGGCGGCGAGCGCCGGCCTCAGCCGGGCGTCGGCGAGGTCGAGGCGCTGGCGCTTGGCGGCGAGGAAGGCATCGGCGCCGGGGATCGCCCGCACCAGGGCGCGGAAATCCGCCCGCTCCCGCTCGATCCGCCGCAGCATCGTGCCGGCCTGCCGAGCGCCGAGATCGTGGATCTGGGCGGAGAGCTCCGCCCGCACCGGCACCGCCATCTCGGCCGCGCCCGTCGGCGTCGGCGCGCGGCGGTCGGAGGCGAAATCGATCAGCGTGGTGTCGGTCTCGTGGCCGACCGCCGAGATCAGGGGAATCTCGGAGTTGGCGGCGGCGCGCACCACCGCCTCCTCGTTGAAGGCCCAGAGATCCTCGATCGAGCCGCCGCCGCGGGCGACTATCAGCACGTCCGGCCGCGGGATCGGGCCGTCGGGGGCAAGCGCGTTGAAGCCCCGGATCGCCGCGGCGATTTCGTCCGAGGCGCCCTCCCCCTGGACCCGCACCGGCCAGACCAGCACGGGGCGGGGAAAGCGGTCCTCCAGCCGGTGAAGGATGTCGCGGATCACCGCGCCGGTCGGCGAGGTGACGACGCCGATCACCCGCGGCAGGAACGGGATCGGCCGCTTCCGCTCGGCCTCGAACAGCCCTTCCGCCGCGAGCGCGCGCTTGCGCTCCTCCAGCAGTGCCATCCAGGCGCCGATGCCGGCGGGCTCCATCGAGTCGATGACGATCTGGTACGAGGATTTCCCGGCAAACGTCGTGATCTTGCCGGTGGCGACGACCTCCAGCCCTTCCTTGGGCTTCTGCCGCAGGCGCCCGAGCACGCCCTTCCACACCACCGCGTCGATCTTGGCCGAGCCGTCCTTGAGCGAGAAATAGGCGTGGCCCGAGCCGTGCGGCCCGCGATAGCCCGAGATCTCGCCGCGCAGGCGGACATGCCCGAAGGCATCCTCCAGGGTGCGCTTGAGGGCGGCGGCGAGGTCGCCGACCGACCATTCGGGGGTGTTGGCCTGGAGCAAAGCCGAGGGCGCCGGCTCCCCCGGCGGCGGGGGCGGCGCCCTCGGCTTTGC
>NZ_BPRD01000228.1 GCF_022179745.1 Methylorubrum podarium | reverse complement strand
CGATGACGGAGCCCGGCAGAGCCCGAAGCGATCGACCGGAAACCGTGTGAGGCCTTCTCCCGGACGAAGCCCGTCGGTCTCGTCGGCATGATGGTTCGAGGCTGTCTGTCCCGAGCGGCTCGCTGGGTCGTGTGGCGTCGCGTGCGCGCCCGCGGCGGCCGTTGCCGATCCAGGCGATCGAGTGCGGCGAGCCTCTTCTTTTTTGCTTGCCATTTCTGGAGCTCGGCCGGCGCCGTCAACAGGAGGATCTTGTAAAAACGAAACCTTTTCTCAGCACGGCGAGTTGCACACTCCACCAACGCAAGAAAAGGACAGCTTGGGTCAAGCGAGCTGCTCCAGGAAAGCGCTCGCATGCTGTATCCTCTTTACGAGGCTGGCCATCTCATGCTCGCACCGATGCGCCTGGCGGCGGAGGTCACCCGGCTTGCCTGCGAGAATCCGTTCAATCCCCTTGCCTACGCCCCCCAGAGCCGCACCGTGGCCGCCGGCTGCGAGATGTTCGAGCGCGCCACCCGCGTCTACGCCAAGCCGGCCTTCGGGCTCGGCGTGTCGGAGCGGATCGTCTGGGAGCGCCCGTTCTGCCGCGTCATCGCCTTCGGCGAGCCGTCCGCGGCGCTGGAGGCGAAGCCGAAGCTCCTGATCGTCGCGCCGATGTCGGGCCACTACGCCACGCTGCTGCGCGGCACCGTCGAGGCCTTCCTCGACAGCCATCAGGTCTTCATCACCGATTGGACCGATGCCCGGCAGGTGCCGGTCGCCGCCGGACGGTTCGGCCTCGACGACTACATCGACACCTGCATCGCCCTGTTCGCGGCGCTGGGACCGGACCTGCACGTCGCGGCCGTGTGCCAGCCCTCGGTGCCGGTGCTCGCGGCCATCGCCCGCATGGAGGCGCAGGAGCACCCGCTCGTGCCGCGCTCGGCGGTGCTGATGGGCGGTCCGGTCGATACCCGCCGCTCGCCCACCGCCGTCAACGCGCTGGCGCAGGAGAAGGGCTTTTCCTGGTTCGAGCGGCACTGCATCCACACCGTGCCGCCGGGCTATCCCGGCGTCGGACGCGCGGTCTATCCGGGCTTCCTGCAGCTGGCCGGCTTCATGGGGATGAACCTCGAGCGACACAGGGACGCCCACCACGCGATGTTCGACCATCTGGTGCGCGGCGACGGCGATTCCGCCGCCCGACACCGGGCCTTCTACGACGAGTATCTCGCCGTCATGGACCTGACCGCCGAGTTCTACCTGGAGACGATCGAGAGCGTCTTCGTGAATCACGACCTGCCCCGCGGCACCCTGCGCCACCACGGCGAGCCGGTCGATCTCGGCGCGATCCGCCGCTGCCACCTGATGGCGATCGAGGGGGAGAAGGACGACATCACCGGCCTCGGCCAGACCAGGGCCGCGCTCGACCTCGCGGTGAACCTGCCCGAGGCGGCCAAGGCCTACCACATGCAGCCGGGTGCCGGGCATTACGGCATCTTCAACGGCTCGCGCTTCCGCCAGGACATCGTGCCGCTGATGCGCGGCTTCATGGAGCGCAGCCTGCGGCCCGCCGCACCGCGTCCGGCCCCCGTGGTACCGGCGCCGGAGCCGCACCCGATCCTCCTGCGCCGCGGCCCGGCCGCGCAGGCCCCGGACGTGGCACCCGAGCGTCCCATCATGTTGCCGGTGCCCGTCCTGGCGGAGCGGCACCGCGCGCCGGAAGCGATCCCGCAGCGGATCGCCCTGTAGAGCGTCCGCAGGATATCCGCGCAGGCGAAGCGGCTGCCGATCCCATCGGCAGCCGCTTTTCCGTCACCCCCGCGACCTCGTCGCGTTTGACCCGCCATCTCCGGAGAATTATGAATTCAAAAACGCCGGGCGCCGATCCAGGGTGAGGCGAGGGGAGGGAGGTTCCACTTGAGCGCGAGCGCGAAACCGGCCGAGGCGGCTTCCGAAGCGCCGGCTCCCAGCGCGCGGGCGAAGGCCCGCAACGATGCCGGGCTGCCGCGCAAGCTCGCGGAGGTGCTGCAGGGCGAAGCCCGCTTCGATACCTTCACCCGCGGGCGCTACGCCACGGACGCCTCGATCTACCAGATCATGCCGGCGGGCGTCGTCTTCCCGAAGAGCGCCGCCGACATCGCCGCGACGCTGAAGGTGGCGGCGCAGTTCGACGTCCCCGTGATCCTGCGCGGCGGCGGCACCTCGCAGAACGGCCAGCCGATCGGCGCCGGCCTCGTGGTCGATTGCTCGCGCCACTTCAACGGCGTCCTCGCCTACGACGCGGAGGCCGGCACGGTCACCGTTGAGCCCGGCCACGTGCTGGAGCGCCTCAACGCCCGGCTGAAGGCCGACGGCTGGTTCTTCCCCGTGGAGCCCTCCACCGCGACCCGCTGCACCATCGGCGGCATGGCCGGCAACAATTCCTGCGGCGCCCGCTCGCTGCGCTACGGCAAGATGAGCGACAACGTGCTCGCCATGGAGGCGCTGTTCCACGACGGCGCCGCCTTCGGCTTCGGGCTGACCGGCAACGAGGCGAGCGCCGTGACCGGCGGCGCGCGGGCGGACGACCTCGCCCGGCGCATGCTCGCCCTGGCCGCCGAGAACCGCGACGAGATCGAGAAGATGTACCCGCGGGTGCAGCGGCGGGTCGGCGGCTACAACCTCGATTCGCTGATCGAGCCGCGCCCGAACCTCGCCCATCTCCTCGTCGGCTCCGAGGGGACGCTCGCCGCCACCACCTCGGTGACGCTCAAGCTCTCGCGCCTGCCGACCCACCGGGTCATGGGCGTGTGCCACTTCCCCTCGTTCCGCGCGGCGATGGAGACGACGCAGCACATCGTCGCCCTTGACCCGGTGGCGGTGGAGCTCGTCGACAACAACGTGCTGGTGCTCGGCGCCGACATCCCGCTGTTCCGCACGACGCTCGCCGACATCACCAGGGGCCAGCCCAACTGCCTGCTGCTCGCCGAGTTCGCCGGCGACGATCTTTCCGCGCTCAAACGCGACCTGAAGCGCCTCGACCAGTGCATGGCCGATCACGGCTTCGCCGACGCTGTGGTCGAGGTGGTGGAACCCAACCGCCAGAAGGCGGTGTGGGAGGTGCGCGAGGCCTGCCTCAACATCATGATGTCGATGAAGGGGGACGCCAAGCCCGTCTCCTTCATCGAGGACTGCGCCGTCCCCCTCGACCACTTGGCCGACTACACCGACGCGGTCACCGAGGTGTTCACCAAGCACGGCACCCGGGGCACGTGGTACGCCCACGCCTCCGTCGGCTGCCTGCACGTGCGTCCGATCCTCAACATGAAGGAGGGCGGCGACGTTAAAAAGATGCGTGCCATCGCCGAGGAGACGGCGGAGCTGGTGCGCCGCCACAAGGGCTCCTACTCGGGCGAGCACGGCGACGGCATCTCGCGCTCCGAATTCGTCGAGCCGCTGTTCGGCGCGAAGCTCACCCGCGCTTTCGAGACGGTGAAGGACGGCTTCGATCCCGACAACCGCCTGAACCCGAACAAGATCGTCCGCCCGCTGAAGATGGACGACCGTTCCCTGATGCGCTTCTCGCCGGATTACGCCGTGAGCGCCCCGCAGAAGACCGCGCTGGACTGGTCGGACTGGGGCGGGTTCGGCCCGGCGGTCGAGATGTGCAACAACAACGGCACCTGCCGGAAGCTCGCCGGGGGCGCGATGTGTCCCTCCTATCGCGCCACCCGCGACGAGCAGCACCTCACCCGCGGCCGTGCCAACTCCTTGCGCCTCGCGATCTCGGGCCAGCTCGGGGACGACGCGTTCCTGAGCCCTGAGATGAAGCGCACGATGGATCTGTGCGTGTCGTGCAAGGCCTGCCGCCGGGAATGCCCGACTGGCGTCGACATGGCCAAGATGAAGGTTGAGTTCCTGCACCACTACCACGCCCGGCACGGCCTGCCGCTGAAGGAGCGGCTGGTCGCCGAGATGCCGCGCTATGCCGGCGTCGCCGCCGCCCTGGCGCCGCTGCTCAACCTGCGCAACCGCTACCCCGCGCTCGCCCGGTTCGGCGAGAGCTGGGCCGGCTTCTCCGCCCGCCGCTCGCTGCCCGAGTGGCGCCGGCCCTGGCGCGAAACCGGCGAGGTCGCCCACCCGGAGGACGTGAGCGGCGATTTCCGCGATCTCGTCCTGTTCGGCGACACCTTCAACCGTGCCTTCGAGCGCGAGAACCTCGAGGCCGCCGAGCGGGTGCTGCGGGCGGCCGGCTACCGCCTGCACCGCGTCGTCGCGCACAAGGGCCGCCGCCCGCTCTGCTGCGGCCGCACCTACCTCGCCTCCGGCCAGACCGACCGGGCGCGGGAGGAGGCCCGGCGCACCCTCGACACGCTCCTGCCCTTCGTGCGGGCCGGCGCCCGGGTGGTGGGCCTGGAGCCCTCCTGCCTCTTCACCTTCCGCGACGAGTTTCTGTCGTTGCTGCCGCGCGAGGAGGCGGCCGAGCTCGCGAGCAAGGCATTCCTCTTCGAAGAGCTTCTCGCCGCCGACCTCGCCGCGGGCCGCATCAGCCTGCCGCTCGCCGACCAGGGCGGCCGGGTCGCCCACCTGCACGGCCACTGCCACCAGAAGAGTTTCGGGGCGATGGGCGCCGTCGAGACGGTGCTGCGCGCCGTGCCGGGGCTTGATGTGCGCGTCATCGAATCGAGCTGCTGCGGCATGGCCGGCGCCTTCGGCTACGGGCGGGACACCATCGACGTCTCCTTCGCCATGGCCGAGCTGTCGCTGTTCCCGGCTTTGCGCAAGGCGGGCGCCGACGACCTCGTGGTCGCCGACGGCACCAGCTGCCGCCACCAGATCCACGACGGTCTCGGGCGCGACGCCCTCCACGTCGCCCGCGTGCTCGACGCGACCCTCGTGCCGGCGCGCTGACCGCGGCCCAGGGTCGCCGCGGCGGAACGGCGCCCCTCGCATCCGGTTGTCGCGGCAATCCCCGAGAAGGAGCCGTGATGACCGATCCGCTGACGAAGTACCCGCGCCCGCCCTTCGAGACGCCGGCCCAGAGCTTTCCCGGCCAGACGACCAGGATGGCGCCGGAGCCCGATCACGGCGAGGAGAGCTACAAGGGCTCGGGCCGGCTCGCCGGCAAGGCCGCCCTGGTGACGGGCGGCGACAGCGGCATCGGCCGGGCGGTCGCCATCGCCTATGCCCGCGAGGGCGCGGACGTGGCGATCTCCTACCTGCCCGACGAGCAGAAGGATGCCGAGACCGTCGGCAACTGGATCGAGCGGGCGGGCCGCCGCGCCCTGCTGCTCCCCGGCGACATCAAGGACGCGGCCTATGCCCGCGAGATCGTCGAGCGCACCGCCCGGGAATTCGGCCGGCTCGACATCCTGGTGAACAACGCCGCCTTCCAGCAGCCGAACCAGGGGGTCGCCGACATCGACGACGCCATCTTCGAAAAACACTTCCAGACCAACATCTTCGGCCCGTTCTACGCCACCAAGGCGGCGCTGGCGCATCTCAAGCCCGGCGCCTCGGTGATCTTCACCTCCTCGGTCAATTCCAAGCACCCGGTGCCGACCCTGTTCGCCTACAGCGCCACCAAGGGCGCGCTCAGCAACATGGTGCTCGGCCTCGCCCAGCTCCTCGCCGAGACCGGCATCCGCGTGAACGGCGTGCTGCCCGGTCCGATCTGGACCCCGTTCATCCCCGCCGGGATGAGCGAGGATGCGGTGAAGACCTTCGGAAGCCAGGTGCCGTTCAACCGCCCGGGACAGCCGGCGGAACTCGCCTCGGCCTACGTCATGCTGGCGGCGGAGGAGAGCAGCTACACCTCCGGCGCCCTCATCACCGTCGCGGGCGGCATGCCGATCTTCTGAAGAAGCAGGTTTCGAAAGGACGAGTCCTTTCGCGGGTCCGGGGCAGAGCCCTGGAAGAAGGCCGGGGCGCTGCCCCGGCGCCCCGCCAAAGGGCTAGCCCTTTGGGAACCCGGAACTTTCAGCGATAGGACGCCATCCAGCCGAGGCCCGCCTCGGTGCCGGACGCGGGCAGGTATTCGCAGCCGATGAAGCCGTCGTAGCCGAGGCGGTCGAGGGCCGCGAAGGCGGCGGGAAAATCGATGGTGCCGGTGCCGGGCTCGTGGCGGCCGGGGGCGTCGGCGATCTGGACATGGGCGATGCGGTCGCGGTGGGCGGCGAGACTCTCCGCCAGATCCTCGCCCATCATCGCCATGTGGTAGAGATCGGCCTGGATGAAGAGGTTGTCGGACCCGACCGACTCGATTACCGCGGCCGCCTCAGTGAGGCGGTTCAGGAAGAAGCCCGGCATGTCGCGGTCGTTGATCGGCTCGATCAGCAGGCGGATGCCCGCCTTGCCCAGCGCGTCGGCGGCGTGGGCGAGGTTTTCGGAGAGCGTCGCGCGCAGGCGGGCCCGCTCGGCGCCCGGCGGCGCGAGGCCGGCGAGGCAGTTGATCTGCCGGCAGCCGAGCGCCCCGGCATAGTCGATCGCCCGTGCGACGCCGTCGCGGAACGCGGCGATCCGCTCAGGGAAGATGGCGATGCCGCGCTCGCCCGCAGCCCAGTCGCCGGGGGGCAGGTTGTGCAGCACGAGCGGCAGGCCGGCCTCGGCGCGGCGCGCGGCGAGCGTCTCCTTCGGCTCGGCATAGGGGAACTGCATCTCGCACGCCGCGAACCCGGCGGCGCGGGCCGCCGCGAACCGGTCGAGCAGCGGCAGCTCCGTGAACAGCAGGCTCAGATTGGCGGCAAAGCGTGGCATGAACGGGCCGCTCGGTCGTGCAAAATGCATTCAAAAATGATGGAAAGTTCGCGCGTCAGGCGCTCTCACCGACCTCGATCGCGCTCTGGGCCGGTGCCGCGGCCTCGCGGTCGGCGGCGGCCTTCCGCTTGTTGCGCAAGTGGCGGAACAGGATGTCGCTGAGTTCCGCCCCGGCGCGGCGGCGCAGGGCGTCGAGCATCTCCTCGTGCTCGCGCATCGCCTCGCCCCAGCGGTCGCGGTTGGCGTCGAGATTGGCCGAGTAGCGCGCCCGCCGCAGCCGCCCCGCGAAGCTTGTGTAGGTGGCGCTCAGGGGCGCGTTGTCCGCGGCCTGGACGATCCGGTCGTGGATCGCCTGGTTGCAGGCGAAGTAGCCGTGCAGGTCGCGCCGCAGGTAGTGGCCGTACATCTCGTGGTGCAGCCGCTCGATCGCCGCGTAGGCCTCCTCCGTGATGCGCTCGCAGGCGAGCCGTCCGGCCAGGGCCTCCAGGCCGCCCATCACGTCGAACAGCTCGACGATCTCCCGCTCGCCGATTCGGCGGACCCGCGCGCCGCGATTCGGCAGCAGGTCGATCAGCCCCTCCGAAGCCAGGACCTTCAGCGCCTCCCGCAGGGGCGTGCGCGAGATGCCGAAGCGCTCGCACAGGAGACGTTCGGGCACGCGGGCGCCGGGGGCGAGGTTGCCCTCGACGATGAAGTCGCGCAGCCGCGCCAGCACCTCGTCGTGGAGGGAATGCACGAGGTTTTCCCGGGGCCGCGCGGGCAGCTTGGCCGGCGCCGCGACGGGTAGCTCGGCGGGGAGGGGGATCGGGCCGTCCGCGCCCTCCGAGTCAGGTCCGTCGAGTGTCATGCCGTGAGTCATGGCGGAAGTCATCAGGGATTGGTAGCAGCGGGTCCGATCGCCGTCGATGGGTGGAATGAAGGCATGATACTTCTTGTCTCCGCTCAAAATGAATGCAAACCTGGGGGATGAAAAGACCGGGTGCGACGTGGAACGCCCGGCATTCGGCTGAACGGGAGGAACCATGACGAGCCGCACCGGACGACATTTCCTGCATATTCCGGGTCCGAGCCCGGTGCCGGAGCGCGTGCTGCGCGCCATGGACCGGCAGGTGATCGACCACCGCGGGCCGGAATTCGGCGTGCTCGGCCGCGAGGTGCTGGAGGGCTGCCGCACGATCTTCCGCACCGAGGGACCGGTGGTGATCTATCCCGGCTCCGGCACCGGGGCCTGGGAGGCGACGATCGTCAACACGCTCTCCTCCGGCGACCGGGTGCTGATGTTCGAGACCGGCCACTTCGCCACCCTGTGGCGTCAGATGGTGGCGCGCTGGGGCATCGAGGTCGAGTTCGTGCCCGGCGACTGGCGCCACGGCGTCGATCCGGCCCTGGTCGAGGCCAAGCTCGCGGAGGACCGCGGCCACAGCTTCAAGGCGGTGATGGTGGTCCACAACGAGACCTCCACCGGCGTGACGAGCCGCATTCCGGCGATCCGCAAGGCGATCGACGCGGCCGGGCACCCGGCCCTGCTCCTGGTCGACACCATCTCCTCGCTGGGCTCGGTCGATTACCGCCACGACGAGTGGGGCGTCGACGTCACCGTCAGCGGCTCGCAAAAAGGGCTGATGCTGCCGCCGGGCCTCGGCTTCACCGCGATCTCGGACAAGGCGCGGGCGGCGGGCAAGTCCAACAACCTGCCCCGGTCCTACTGGGACTGGGAGGAGATGCTGAAGCCCAACGCCACGGGCTACTTCCCCTACACGCCGGCCACCAACCTGCTCTACGGCCTGCGCGAGGCGGTGGCGATGATGCTGGAGGAGGGGCTCGACAACGTCTTCGCCCGCCACCAGCGGCTCGCCGCCGCGACCCGCGCCGCGGTCGAGGCCTGGGGGCTCGAAGTGCTGTGCCAGAACCCGGACGAGTACTCGCCGGTGCTGACCGCGGTGATGATGCCCGAGGGCAAGGGCGCGGACGCCTTCCGCGCGGTGGTGCTGGAAAAGTTCGACATGTCGCTCGGCGCCGGCCTGTCGAAGCTGTCCGACAAGATCTTCCGCATCGGCCATCTCGGCGAGACCAACGACCTGACCCTGATGGGGGCCCTCTCCGGCGTCGAGATGGGCCTCGCGGCGGCCGGCGTGCCGCACCAGCGCGGCGGCGTGCTCGCCGCCATGGCGAGCCTGCGCGCCGGCCTCGACGGCTGATCCGCCTCACGACGCCCACGCCCCGGGCCAGCCCGCGCATCGGACGCGGGGGCCCGGGGTGCTTGCCATTGAACTGGAGGAAGCTCCGATGATCACGATCCCACGCCGCGTGACGGCGCCGGGCATGGTGCTGTTCCTGCTCTG
>NZ_BPRD01000227.1 GCF_022179745.1 Methylorubrum podarium | reverse complement strand
GGCTGTCGCGGGAGCGCGCGACGACGCGCTCCCGCGACAGCCGCCGCGCCTATCTCGATCTGATCGAGCGCGAGAGGGAGGCCGGCGTCCATCGCCCGAAGCTCGCCTGCGGCAACCTCGCCCACGGCTTCGCGGCCTCCGGCGAGGACAAGCCGGCGATCATCGCGGGCCGCGCCATGAACATCGGCATCGTCACCGCCTACAACGACATGCTCTCGGCGCATCAGCCCTACGGGCGCTACCCGGAGCAGATCAAGATTTTCGCCCGCGAGGTCGGGGCGACGGCCCAGGTCGCGGGCGGCACGCCCGCCATGTGCGACGGCGTCACCCAGGGTCAGCGCGGCATGGAGCTGTCGCTGTTCTCCCGCGACACCATCGCCCTCTCGACCGCGGTGGCGCTCAGCCACGGCATGTTCGAGGGCGCGGCGCTGCTCGGCATCTGCGACAAGATCGTGCCCGGCCTCATCATCGGGGCGCTGCGCTTCGGCCACCTGCCGATGATCCTGATCCCGGCCGGCCCGATGCCGTCGGGCCTCGCCAACAAGGAGAAGCAGCGCATCCGCCAGCTCTATGCCGAGGGCAAGGTCGGGCGGAAGGAGCTGCTGGAATCGGAGTCCGCCTCCTATCACGGCGCCGGCACCTGCACCTTCTACGGCACGGCGAACTCCAACCAGATGATGATGGACGTGATGGGCCTGCACATGCCCGGCGCCTCCTTCATCAATCCCGGCACGCGGCTGCGGCAGGCGGTGACGCGCTCGGCGATCCATCGGCTGACCGAGATCGGCTGGAACGGCAACGACTACCGCCCCCTCGGGCGCTGCATCGACGAGCGGGCGATCGTCAACGCCATCGTCGGCCTGCTCGCCACCGGCGGCTCGACCAACCACGCGATCCACCTGCCGGCCATGGCGCGGGCCGCCGGCATCGTCATCGACTGGGAGGATTTCGACCGGCTCTCCGGCGTGGTGCCGCTGATCGCCCGGGTCTATCCGAACGGCGCGGGCGACGTGAACCACTTCCACGCCGCCGGCGGCATGTCCTACGTCATCGCCTCGCTGATCGATGCCGGCCTCCTGCACGACGACATCCTCACCGTCGCCGGAGCGCGCCTGCGCGACCACGCCCGCGACCCGAAGCTTTCGGGGGATGGGGACGACCTCACCTTCGAGGAGGCGCCGGCCGAGTCCCTGGACGAGACGATGCTGCGCCCGCCGGCCAATCCGTTCCAGCCGGATGGCGGGATGCGGCTGGTGAAGGGCAATCTCGGCCGGGCCACCTTCAAGACCAGCGCGGTGGACCCCGAGCGCCGCACCATCGAGGCGCCGGCCCGCGTCTTCTCCGATCAGGACGAGGTCATCGCCGCCTTCAAGGCGGGCGAACTGGAGCGGGACGTCGTGGTGGTGGTGCGCTTCCAGGGCCCGCGCGCCAACGGGATGCCGGAGTTGCACAAGCTCACCCCGCCGCTCGGCGTGCTGCAGGACCGCGGCCACAAGGTGGCGCTCGTCACCGACGGGCGGATGTCGGGCGCCTCCGGCAAGGTGCCGGCGGCGATCCATGTCAGCCCCGAGGCGGTCGGCGGCGGGCCGATCGCCCGCATCCGCGACGGCGACATCATCCGCCTCTCGGCGGAGCAGGGCCTGCTCGAGGTGCTGGTCGATGCGGCCGAGTGGCAGGCCCGTGCGGAGGCCGCGCAGCCGCCGGACGGGATCGGCACCGGCCGCGAGTTGTTCGGCTTCATGCGCCGCGGCGCCGACGATGCCGAGCGCGGCGGCTCGGCGATGCTGGCGGCGGCGGGGCTCTAGCGCAGCCGACCCGATCAGCGCTCCGCCCCATCCCGAGCCACCCTCACCCCGAACCCCTCCCCGCAAGGGGGAGGGGGCATCTGTCAGGGCAGGAGAACCCGATGAGCACCATCGACGCGCTGATGCGCTCCGTTCCCGTCATCCCCGTGCTGGTGGTGGAGGATGCCGCCGACGCGGTGCCGATCGCCGAGGCGCTGGTCGGCGGTGGGCTCACCGCCCTCGAAGTCACCCTCCGCACCCCCGCGGCGCTCGACGTGATCCGGGCGATGTCGCGCGTCGAGGGCGCGGTGGTCGGCGCCGGCACGGTGCTGAACGCGCGCGACCTCGATGCCGCCATCGGCGCGGGCGCGAAGTTCATCGTCAGCCCCGGCCTGACCGCCCCGCTGACGGAGGCGGCCATCGCCTCCGGCGTGCCCTACCTGCCGGGCGTGGCGACCTCCGCCGACATCATGCGCGGCCTCGACCACGGGCTCGACCGCTTCAAGTTCTTCCCAGCCGAGGCGGCGGGCGGGCTGAAGGCCTTGAAGGCGCTGGCCGCGCCCTTCGGGCAGGTGCGCTTCTGCCCCACCGGCGGCATCACCGAGGCGAGCGCAGGCGAGTGGCTCGCCCATCCGGCCGTGCTCTGCGTCGGCGGAAGCTGGGTGGTGCCCGCGGGCAAGCCCGACCCGGCGGCGATCCGCCGGCTCGCCGAGGCGGCCGCGACGCTGCGCCCGAACCGGTAGGGTTCTCGGCCCGGGCGACGGGATCAGACCGCCCGCAACGGCCCCTCCAGCACGCCGATGACGCGGGCGAGGTCGTTGCCGCGCTTCATCACGAGGCCGCTCGCCGCGATCACCGCGTAGGCGCCCTGGCGGCGGGCGAGCTTGGGATCCTTCTCGATCCGGTAGAGCGGCATCTCGGAGGTGCGGCGATAGATCGAGAACACCGCCTTGTCCCGGCGGAAATCGAGGGCGTAGTCGCGCCACTCGCCCTCGGCGACGCGCCGTCCGTACAGATTGAAGATGGTTCGCAACTCGTCCCGCTGGAAGGCGACTTGTGGGCTCGTCGAGGACGGAAACGGGATGACCTGATTCTCTCGATCGTTCGAGCGGTGGTCGACGCTCTGCCCCTCACTCATCGTCGCTCCCGTGTCGGTGCCGGCGTTGCTGCGGCGAGGGGGAGATGATGGGACTCGGCGGGAGCGCCCGCAAGGTGCTTCGCCGGCCATCGGTCACGGTACGATTCCGGCCCGGGCCGCGAGACCGATGTGCGTCGCCGCACGGTGAGGTGGCAAACATCACCGTCTTGCCGCGATCTCGCCTTGCCATCGCCACCGCGAAACGCTTTCACTGTGACCTGAAACCTCGTCGGTTTGTCCACCGCGGCGGCGCCTGAACCCGAGCTCCCCAGCCCTCGGGCAATGCCGCGGATCCCGGCAAGCCGACACCCGGAGGTTTCGAGACCCAAGGACTTCAGGCGGCCTCCTCGGAGCGCCGCCCTTTTTTCGTGCCGATCCCAAGCGTGGGGCGATGCCGCGGTCACGATGACCATCTTGGCAGCCGCACCCGCCGGCGCGAGAAGCGGCGGCGATGTCCGAGAACTCTCCTTCCCCGTCGGCCGGCCCGCCCGTCTTCGACGATGCCTTCCGGAACCGCCTCGCGGATCTCTTCGCGTGGCGGCGGGACGTGCGGCGCTTCCGCACCGACCCGATCGACGAGGCCGTGCTGCGGACCTGCCTGGATCTGGCGGCGCTGGCGCCCTCGGTCGGCAACAGCCAGCCCTGGCGGTTCGTGCGGGTCTCCGATGCCGGACGGCGCGAAGCGGTCGCCGCGAGCTTCGAGCGCTGCAACGCCGCCGCCCGCGCGACCTATCCCGACGAACGGGGCGCGCTCTACGCCCGCCTGAAGCTCGCGGGCCTGCGCGAGGCCCCGGTCCACCTCGCGGTGTTCTGCGATTCCGCGACGGAGGCCGGCCACGGGCTCGGCCGGGCGACCATGCCGGAGATGCTGCGCTACTCGGTAGCGGCCTGCATCCACGCCTTCTGGCTCGCCGCCCGCGCCCACGGCCTCGGCGTCGGTTGGGTGTCGATCGTCGAGCCCGCCGCCGTCACGGACGCCCTCGACGTGCCGGAGGCGTGGGATCTGATCGCCTATCTCTGCGTCGGCCACCCGGTCGAGGAGCATGCCGACCCCGAGCTCGTCCGCCACGGCTGGCAGGAGCGGTGCCCGGAGGCGGTCCGTCTGCATGAGCGCTGAGGGCGCTGGAGCATCGTCCCGAAAGGTGGTTGCCGGCTTTCGGAAAAAGACGATGCAAGATCAAGGAGCGAGAGCATCGGCGCCGTTGCTTAAAATTGATCGGACTTCCTGAGCCGGGGATTCGCCCTCCCGACAACGGGCTGTGCAAGAGGGCGGGCGTGAGACCCGCATTTCGCCGCGCGTAAAGCAGAACGGCAAGCTGGAACGGTGGATCGTCTTCGCCAGTTACGCTCCAGCTTGGAAAGGCGATCTTCGATGTTCGGAACAGGCCAGTACAGGGTGCGTCTCGCGGGCGCGCTCGCGGCAGTGCTGTGCGCGGCGGGTGCCGCGCAGGCCCGGGAGGTCGTCCCCTTCGCCGAGGGGATCGGCGCGGGCACGATCGTCGTGCGCACCACCGAGCGCCGGCTCTACCTCGTCAACGGCGACGGCACCGCGATCCGCTACCCCGTCGCGGTCGGCAAGCCGGGCAAGCAGTGGAGCGGCGCGACCCAGATCGACGGCAAGTACTACCAGCCCGACTGGTCGCCCCCGGCCGAGGTGAAGCGCGACAACCCGCGGCTGCCCAACCTCATCCGCGGCGGCTCGCCGAGCAACCCGATGGGCGTGGCGGCGATGACCCTGCGCGGCGGTGAATACGCCATCCACGGCACGAACCGCCCGCGGTCGATCGGCACCTTCGCGTCCTACGGTTGCATCCGCATGTACAATCAGGATATCGCCGACCTGTTCGAGCGTGTCTCCGTCGGCACGCAGGTGTATGTGATGCGCTGAGCGCGCGGCGGATCGCGCCGCAACCATCCGCCGCGCCGATTACGGGGCCCGCCGGTGACCGCATCGCCCACCATCCTGATCGCCGATCCGGACGAGGAAACCCGGCTGGCCCTCGCGGAAGCGGTGGCACGGCTCGATCCGGGAGCGCGGATCGTTGAGGCGGCCGACGGGGGCGCGCTGAACCGCGCGCTCGCCGGCTCCCGCATCGACGTGCTCTTCATCGACGTGCTGCTGCCGCAGACCAACGGCGCCGACATCCGGCGGTGGCGCGAGACCGGCAACCCGCGGGGCCTCGTCGTCCTCGTCACCGACATGCTCGCGCCCCGCTGGCCCGCCACGGCCCGCCGGGTGGGGGCCTACGACGTGATCCTCAAGCCGCTGGGCGATCTTCATATCGGCCGCCTGCTCGCGGCCAACCAAGTCCTGTCGCGCTCCCTCGACTGCCTCGTCGTCGATCCCGGCCAGGCGACGCGCACGCTCGTGCGCAAGCTCCTCGGGCAGAGCCATTTCGCGTTCCGCATCCGCGAGGCCGCGGGCGGGCGGGACGCGGTGCGGCTCGCCGAAGCGGGGCCGGTCGATCTCGCCATCATCGAATTGAGCCTGCCCGATTATCCCGCCCTCGAAGTCGCCTGCCGCATCAACGACCGCCATCCCGCCGCCCGCATCCTGATGACGGGGCCGCGGATCGAGGAGGGCGTCCAGCGCCAGCTCGCCACCTTCGGCGCCTCGGGCTTCCTGCCCAAGCCGTTCCAGTTCTTCGACATCGACAAGGCCGTGCACGAGAGCTTCGGCCTGTGGCATCCCTACCTCATCAACGCGCTGCGGCGCGAAAGCCTGCTCGACGCCGGGCCGACCGTAGGGCAGGTTGTCTAGCGCATCGCCGCGGAAGGCCGTCGCCGGCCTGTCGAGACCACGATGCGAAACGAAGAGGCTCGCGCCTTCCCGCGCCGGCGCCTGCCCGCTCCGGAGCGCCGACCCGCAGCCATGGACATCGCTTCCCGGCCGAGACCGATGCAGGACCAGACGCCGGGAAACCGGTCCGCGACGCCGCATCCCTACACGCGGGCGCGCCTCAACGACCTCGTCCGGCGCATCGAGGAGGCCCTGCGCAGCGGCGACCGGGCGCTCCAATCCCAGCTCGTGCTGCAATCGGCGGAACTGCTGACCAAGCGCTGGTCCCGCCTTCCGCCCCCGGACAAGCCCGCCTTCGACGGTCTGCTCGTCACCCTGTGCGACCAGATCGACAGGGCGGCGCGCCGGGCCTTCGCCGAGCGGCTCGCCCCGTTGCGGCTCGGGCCGCCGCGCACCTCGCAGGCGCTCGCGCGGGATGCCTCGATCGACGTCGCGGCACCGCTCCTGACGGGCTGCTCCAGCCTCGGCGACGACCTCCTGGCAGAGCTCGCGGCCTCGGGCAGCGACGGCCATCGCCGCGCCATCGCCGCGCGCCCGACCGTGACGCCGGCCGTGACGGAGGTGCTGCTGCGCCACGGCGACGGCCGCATCGCCGCGCGGCTGCTCGACAATCCCGGCGCCCGCTTCTCGGAGGCCGGCTTCTCCGACCTGACGGCGCATTCCGAGCGGACGGAGGCGGTGACGCTGCGCCTCGCCCTCCGGCCGGACCTGCCGCCCCCGGACCGGCCGGCGCTTCTCGATCGGACGCGCCGACGGGCCGCCGAGGCCCTGGTGAGCGATCTCGGCGGCGATCGCGCCGGGGCGGACCGCCTGCTGGCCCAGGCGGAGGAGACGCTGGCCCGCCCGGTCGCGGAGGAGCGCCTCGCGCGGTTTCGCGCCTCGCTCGATGTCATCGGCGGCCGGTTCAGCGGCGCGCGCCGCGGTCCCGGCGCGTCCCAACTCGAACGCTGGGTGACCCTGAACCGCATCGAGGATGGGCTCGCCGCCATCGCCCATGCCGCCGGCCTGCCGCTCGCCGCGACGGTGGCCGCCTTCGACGCACCCTCGCCGGCGCCTCTCGCGGCGATCCTGCGCGGGCTCGATCATCCCTGGCCCGTCACGAAGGCGCTGATGACGCAGCGCTTCGGCGGCACGGTGCCCGTCGGGGCGGCGGCGGAGGCCTGGGACCTGCATCGGCGCTTGCAACCTGGCACAGCCCGCCGCTTGATCCGCTTCGCGGCGATGCCCTTGCGCTGCGCGGCCTTCCTCCCCGAGGCCGACACGGCCGAGCCGGAGGATCGTCCGTAATACCAATCGACGATGATGATGACTCATCGTCGATTGCCCGCGCGACGGCGCGGCGGCGGGCGTCCGCCGGACGCATGGCACCCGACCATCGGTCGGGTGCCATGCAGCTTGGTATAAGTCGGCGCTGGGCTGCACCGCCGAGAAAGCGCGCGCGGCGCCGGGCCGGATCGCCTATGGACCAGGCGACCGATGGAGCGGCGTGACGGCATCGGGCCGCGAAGGACCGGGGATGGGCAACGGATCGGCACTGGATCGCTGCGGCCCGCCGCTCCGGCGACGGGGCTTGAACGCGTGAGCCGCCCCGCCTCCGCGCGGGACGCGATGCCCGCACCCGATCGGGAGGCGCCCGCCTGGGCGGCGCAGCTCGCGCCGTTCTTCTGCCTCTACATCACCTTCGGCACCACGCTCGGCTTCCTGATCAGCGGTGCGCCGCTGATCCTGCGGGCCCGGGGCGTCGATCTCGCCGAGGTCGGCTTTCTCCAGCTCATCAACCTGCCGGTCGGGCTCACCTTCCTCTGGGCCGTGCTCGTCGACCGCATCCGCCTGCCGCACCTGCCGCACCGGCTCGGCTGGATCGTGCTGATGCAGGGGGCGGCCATCGCCCTGCTTCTCGTGTTGAGCCGGGGCGAGGCGTGGCCGCTGCCGGTCCTGTTCGGGCTCGCGCTGGCGACCTGCTTCTGCGTCGCCACCATGGACATCGCCCTCGAAGCCCTCGTCGTCGAGACGGTCGGCCCGGAGCGGCGGCCCTACGTCGCCTCCGCCAAGCTCTGCGGCGCCTCGCTCGGCGGCATCGTCGGCGCCGGGGTGCTGATCGCCGAGTACGACCGGCTCGGCTGGCACGGCGCCGTGCTCGCGGTGGCGGTCCTGAACGGGCTCTGCCTCATGCCGATGCTGCGCTATCCCGAGCGGGCCCTGCGGCGGGTCTCGGCGGAGACGCAGCGGAGTGCGCTCGCGCTCGGGCGCCTCCGCTTGCTCGGCGGGCGCGTGCTGGTGCTCGGCCTCTACTTCGCGGCGATGTTCGCGCTCACCGGCTCGAACAACCTCGCTCTGCTCGATCTCGGCGTGCCGCTTTCCGAGGTCGGCCTCGTCACCGGCGGCCTCTCGTCGGGCATCAACCTCGTCATGGCCCTGGTCTCCGGCTATCTCGTGCGGCGCGTCGGCACGCTGCCGCTCATCACCGTCTCCGCCCTCGGCGTCGCGGCCTCCGGGCTGCTCATGCTCTGGGCGAGCGCGACCGCCGCGCCCACTCTCGGCCTCGCCGCGGCGATCCTCGGCATCCTGTGCGGCGGCGGGCTCGGGGTGCCGGTCTTCAACATGATCTACCGCTGGGCCCAGGGGCCGCAGCCCGCCACCGACTACGCGCTCCTGTTCGGCGCCGCCTTCTTCGCCGCGATGCCGCTGCGGGTCGGGGCGCCGGCGCTCGCCGGCGCGGTCGGCTGGCCCGCCTACTTCGCCCTCGCGGTGCCGCTCTACGGGCTCGCCGTGCTGCTCCTGCGCGGTGCCATCGCCCGGACGCTCATCGCCGACCGCGCGGCCGACCGCGCGGCGTCTTGAGGGCCGCCCCGCGCCGCGGGTGCTGGCGCTTGCCCGCGCCCTCGCCTATGCGCCAGGGAGCCGCCCTCTTCCGGGCCGAAACATCCGTCACAGCCGCGCCATGCTGAAGGCCTTCCTCGCCTATTACCGGCCGCACCGGACGCTGTTCCTGGTGGATTTCGGCTGCGCCGTGCTCTCGGGCCTGCTCGAACTCGGCTTCCCGCTCGCGGTCAAAGCCTTCGTCGACCGGCTGCTGCCGCAACAGGATTGGGGCCTGATTTGGCTCGCCGCCGCGGGCCTGTTGCTCCTCTACGTCGCCAATGCCGGGCTGATGGTGGTCGTCACCTATTGGGGCCACGTCCTCGGGATCAACATCGAGACGGAGATGCGGGCCCGCGCCTTCGATCACCTGCAGAAGCTCTCCTTCCGCTTCTTCGACGGGCAGAAGACCGGCCATCTGGTCGCGCGCGTCACCAAGGATCTGGAGGAGATCGGCGAGGTCGCCCATCACGGCCCCGAGGATCTGTTCATCGCCGTGATGACGCTGTTCGGCGCCTTCGCGCTGATGTTCCTCGTCCACCCGCCGCTGGCGCTGATGACGCTGGCGATCCTGCCGGTGATCGCCTTCGTCACCATCCGCTACGGCGGGCGCATGACCCGCAACTGGCAGGCGCAGTACGGGCGGGTCGGCGCCTTCAACGCCCGCATCGAGGAGAATGTCGGTGGCATCCGCGTGGTGAAGGCCTTCGCCAACGAGGCGCACGAGCGGGCGCTGTTCGCCTCCGACAACCTGAAATACCGCACGACCAAGCTCGAAGCCTACCGGCTCATGGCCGGCGCCCTCTCGATCAACTATCTGGGCCTGCGCCTCGTGCAGATCGTGGTGCTCCTCGGCGGCGCCGCCTTCGTGGTGCGCGGCGATCTGACGGCCGGCGGCTTCGTCGGCTTCCTGCTCCTCGTCGGCGTGTTCTACCGGCCGCTCGAAAAGATCGGCGCGGTGATCGAGACCTACCCGAAGGGCATCGCCGGTTTCCGCCGCTACCAGGCGCTGCTCGCCACCGAGCCAGACATCGCCGACCGGCCGGGCGCGATCCCCGCCCCGCCGCTCAAGGGCGAGATCCGCTTCGAGAATGTGCGCTTCGGCTACAGCCCGGACCGGCCGGTGCTTGCTGGCGTCGACCTGACGATCCACGCGGGGGAGACGGTGGCCTTCGTCGGCCCCTCGGGCGCGGGCAAGACAACCCTGCTCTCGCTGATCCCGCGCTTCTACGAGGCGGAAGCCGGGCGCATCACCATCGACGGCCACGACATCCGCGACCTGACGCTGAGCTCGCTCCGCGGCCAGATCGGCATCGTGCAGCAGGACGTGTTCCTGTTCGCCGGCACGATCCGCGAGAACATCGCCTACGGCCGTCTCGGCGCGAGCGAGGCGGAGATCCTGGACGCCGCTGCCCGCGCCCGGCTCGACGGCCTGATCGCGTCGCTGCCCGAGGGGCTCGACACGGTGATCGGCGAGCGCGGGGTGAAGCTCTCGGGCGGCCAGAAGCAGCGGCTCGCCATCGCCCGCGCCTTCCTCAAAAACCCGCCGATCCTGATCCTCGACGAGGCGACCTCGGCGCTGGACACGCAGACCGAGCGGGAGATCCAGGCCTCGCTGTTCGAGCTGGCGGAGGGGCGCACGACGCTGGTGATCGCTCATCGCTTGGCGACGATCCGCCACGCCGACCGCATCGTGGTGGTGGCCGAGAGCGGCATCGCCGAGCAGGGGCGCCACGACGCGCTGCTGGCCGGCGACGGCTACTACCGCCGCCTCCACGCGGCGCAGGTGGAGGAGCCGTTTTCGGATCGGCCACGCACGGCGGCGGAGTGAGGCGCGGGACTCCCCTCCCCCTTGCGGGGAGGAGAGATCGGTTCAGCCCCGCTCGGCCTCGGCCAGCAGCCCGTCGACGAAGCCCGGCAGGCCGGTGCGGCGGGTGCGCTTGAGGCGCTCGGCGGTCAGGATCGCCTGGAGTGCGCGAAACGACTCGTCGAGGTCGTCGTTGACGATGACGTAGTCGTACTCGCTCCAGCGCTGCATCTCGTTGCGGGCGTTGGCCAGCCGCCGCTCGATGGTCTCCGGCGCGTCCTCCGCCCGGCGCTCCAGCCGGTTGCGCAGCTCCGAAAAGCTCGGCGGCAGGATGAACACCGTCACCACGTCGTCCTGCAGCCGTTGCCGGACCTGGCGGGTGCCCTGGTAGTCGATGTCGAAGATCATGTCCCGGCCCTGGCCCAGCGTCTTCTCCACCGGGCGGCGGGGCGTGCCGTAGAAATTGCCGTGGACCTCGGCCCATTCGAGCAGGTCGTCGCGGGCGCGCAGATCCTCGAACGCCTCGCGGTCGATGAAGCGGTAGTGGCGCCCGTCGATCTCCGAGGGGCGGCGCGCCCGCGTCGTCACCGAGATCGACAGGTCGAGGCCCCAGCCGCCGTCCTGGGCGATGGCGCGGGTCAGCGTCGTCTTGCCCGCCCCCGAGGGCGAGGACAGGATCAGGATCAGCCCGCGCCGGGCGATGTCCGGCCTGCCTTGCGTGGCGTCCTGCGTCATCGGCCGTTCACTCCGCTGCCCACGTTCGGCGTCCTCACTCGACGTTCTGCACCTGCTCGCGGAATTGCTCCACCACGGCCTTCAAGTCGAGTCCGATCCGCGACAGGGTGATGTCGCCGGCCTTGGCGCAGAGCGTGTTGGCCTCCCGGCCGAGTTCCTGGGCCAGGAAATCGAGCCGCCGGCCGATCGCGCCGCCCTCCGCCAGCAGCTCGCCCGCGGCGGCGAGGTGGGCGCGCAGACGGTCGAGTTCCTCGCGCACATCCGCCTTGGCGGCGAGCAGCACCGCCTCCTGATGCAGGCGGTCGGGATCGAGCCCCCCGGCGCCGACGAGCGCGGCCACCGAATCCGCGAGCCGGGCCCGCACCGCCTCGGGCCGGCGGGCGGGGCAATCCTCGGCGGCCTCCGTCAGGCGGGCGATGTCGGCGATCTGGCCGGTCACAATCGCGTGCAGCCGGGCGCCCTCCGCCTGCCGGGCGGCGACGAGGTCGGCGACGAGGCCGTCGATCCCGGCGGCGAGGTCGCGCTCGAGCGCCTCCGGGTCGGCCCCGGCCTCGCTCTCCGTCTCCACGACGCCGCGGACGGACAGAAGCCCGTCCAGCGTCGCCGGGCCGACTCCGGCGGGGCGCGGCACGCGGGCGACCGCCGCGGCGAGGCCCGCCAGCAGGCTCTCGTCGATGCGCACCCGCGCCGCCGCCTCGGGGCGCGTCAGCGTCAGGGTGAGCTGGCACTGGCCGCGGGAGAGGGCCTTGGACAGGGCGGCGCGGGCCGCCTCCCCCGCCGCGTCGAACCCGTTCGGCACCCGCACGCGGATGTCGAGCCCGCGCCCGTTCACGGTGCGGATCTCCCACAGCCACTGCACGGCGCCGGTCGTGCCGGCGGAGCGGGCGAAGCCCGTCATGCTCGCCATGGTCTTGCTCGCAAGAGTCTTGGCCAAGGCGCGCCGCTCCCCGCTGATCCGTCCGTGCTCGGCCGCTCCTCGCCGGAACGATGGGAGAGAAGGCCGGTTTGTCGGATACGCGCATTCCGCGAGAGAGCGCAATGCGAGGGCAGCGAAAGCCTCGGGTCCCTCGCCGGCTCGGAAAGCCGCGTGCAGTGCAGCAGAAACCGACGCGCTCTATTCTGCACAAAAAGTATGCACGCCATATAACGATGCAATAGCTCAGTGCCGAAGCAGGCACGAATACTGTGCATCAGCTTGACGCTTACTGGTCGTCTTCCTAATTTCGGGATCGATCACAAGGGCACCGAACATTCGAGCGGGGACCCCTCCATGACGAACCCCTTCGACATCAAGAACCGTTTCCGTGCGCGCCTGCGTGCGGCCGACGCGCAGAAGCATCGCGTCCGCGCCAAGCTTCTCGCCGACGGCACGCGGGCGCTGGCTCCGATCACCGAGGCCCTGACCCTGATGGCCGAGGTGCTGGAGGAGGACGACATCGCGCATGGCCGGATCGTCTGCCCCGCGCCGGAGGTGGACCGGGACGACTTCGTCGGCTTCACCGCCACGCTGCAGAACGGCGCCGATCAGGAGCACCGGATCACCGTGAAGTACGGCCCCGTGCTGGGCGGCCGCAACTTCATCGCGGTGACGGGCCTCGGGGCGGAGTACAACGAGCGGCTCCTCACCCTCGCCAGCAACGCGGCGCCGAGCCTCGGCCGCTCGGTCGGCAACGACGTGCATGTCGAGGCGGATCGCGGCGGCGATCTCGCGGAGATCCTGCGGGAGATGGTCGAGGACTTCTTCGCCGGCCACAGCGAGGCGCCGATCCGAACCGGAGCCGCCGAGGCGCGCGGCCGTCTGGCGCTCGTGCAGTAGGGTCTCGCGGGACGCCTCGCCGGACCGGCGATCGGTCGGGCCCTTGCCGGCAGCCAGAGGTTGCGCAATGATCGCTCAGATCGCCGACGACAAGGCGATGATTCGAGCACGGCGGGGAGCGATGCCCTCCATCGACAGCGGGGCGTGCGACGAGGACTGGGATCAGGACCTCGCCGACGATCTGATCGGATCGAGCCTCCTCGTCGGCCTGACCTATGTCGATTCCGAGGGTGTCCTGCTCAGTCGGGAACAAGTCTTCGGAATCGTCGAGACGGTCGATGCCCAGACGGGCATCGTCATCCGGACCCGCGACGAGGGCGAGCCTTTCACGGTCGCCCCCCTGCTCGAAGCGATCGAGGTCGGCGAGCCGGGTCTCTACCAGTTGGCGGATCAGGACCGGATCGTCGAGAACCCGGACTTCACCGCCCTCTTCACCGTCACCAAGCCACGCCGGAACTGACGCCCCTCCTCACGGATCGAGGCGGCGCGCGCGGGCGGCCCGCGCCATGGCGATGAGTTCGTTGGCGGTGAAGCTGTGCGGCGGCAGGCGCGTCTCGGGCGCGACCGGGTGCAGCGCGACCGGGTGCCGGTCCAGCGGGGACGGGACGGCGGAAGGCACTCCCGGATTCCAGCTCGGCCAGAGACTGCGAATGCGAGAACTCTTCCTGGTCACCGATACCGCCATGCCGCCTCCGAAGCCGATCGCTTAAGAGGATGATAACCAAGCCGAGCGGCAAGAAACATTCTTGACGCGCATCGATGTGGTGCTTCGCGGAATCTTTTGTCGGCGGCGCGTCGCGGCGGCGAGGTCCCGCGATGCAGAACGCTTCACGCCCATGAAAAAGGGCGGGCGCGATCCTGCAGGATCGCACCCGCCCCATCTCTCTCCAGGCCGATCCCGGCCCGGACTACTCCGCGGCGTCGAGGCGCGGGCGCTCGATCTCGGCGCGCTCGCGCTTCACCAGTTCGGCGGTGAGGAACGCCACCTCCAGCGCCTGCTCCGCGTTGAGGCGCGGATCACAGTAGGTGTGGTAGCGGTCCTGCAGGTCGTCGGCCGTCAGCGCGCGGGCGCCGCCGGTGCACTCGGTGACGTCCTTGCCGGTCATCTCCAGATGGATGCCGCCGGCGATCGTCCCCTCGGCGCGGTGCACGCCGAAGAAGCCCTCGATCTCCTGCATCACCCGCTCGAACGGCCGCGTCTTGTAGCGGCCGGCGGCGATGGTGTTGCCGTGCATCGGATCGCAGACCCACACGACGTTGCGGCCCTCGCGCTGCACCGTGCGGATCAGCCCCGGCAGGTGGTCGCCGACCTTGTCCGCGCCGAAGCGGCAGATCAGGCTGAGGCGGCCGGCCTCGTTCTCCGGGTTGAGGAGGTCGATCAGCCGGATCAGTCCCTCGGCCGTGGTCGAGGGACCGCATTTCAGGCCGATCGGGTTCTTGATGCCGCGGGCATACTCCACGTGGGCGTGGTCCGGCTGGCGGGTGCGGTCGCCGATCCAGAGCATGTGGCCGGAGGTGGCGTACCAGTCGCCGCTCGTCGAATCGACGCGGGTCAGCGACTCCTCGTAGCCGAGCAGCAGCGCCTCGTGGCTGGTGTAGAAATCCGTGGTGCGGACCTCCTGGTGCGTCTCCGGGTTGATGCCGATGGCGCGCATGAAGTCGAGCGCGTCCGACATCCGCTCGGCGACGTCCCGGTAGCGCGAGGATTGCGGTGAGTCCTTCACGAAGCCGAGCATCCAGCGATGCGCGTTCTCGAGGTTGGCGTAGCCACCGGTGGCGAAGGCGCGCAGCAGGTTCAGCGTCGCCGCCGACTGCCGGTAGGCTTCGAGCTGGCGCTTCGGATCGGGCACGCGGGCCTCTTCCGTGAAGGTCAGCCCGTTGATGATGTCGCCGCGGTAGCTCGGCAGCGACACGCCCTCCAGCGTCTCCGTCGGCGAGGAGCGCGGCTTGGCGAACTGCCCGGCGATGCGCCCGACCTTCACCACGGGCGAGCCGCCCGCGAAGGTGAGCACCATCGCCATCTGCAGGAAGACGCGGAAGAAGTCGCGGATGTTGTCGGCGGAGTGCTCGTCGAAGCTCTCGGCGCAGTCGCCGCCCTGGAGCAGGAAGGCCTCGCCCGTCGAGACGCGCGCCAGCGCGCTCTTCAGCTTGCGCGCCTCACCGGCAAAAACCAGCGGCGGAAAGCTCGCGAGCTGCGCCTCGACGGCCTGGAGAGCGCCCGCGTCCGGATAGGACGGGACCTGCTGGATCGGCAGGTTGCGCCAGGTTTTCGGGGTCCACCGCTCGGCCATGATACTCTCTCCGCTCACCCTACCGGGTGATGCGCGCGGGCCCTCCCGCCTCGCGCGAAGCCGGGCTTATAGAGCGGTTTTTTCGAAGTTGCGAGTTTGCCGACGCGATGGCTGCGTCTCGGTCCGCGCATCGGCCGTCAGCCGCGCAATCCCCGCCCGGCGAGCAGGCCCACGAGTTCGGCTTGGCGCGAGACGCCGGTCTTCTGGAAGATGCGCTTCAGCACCGAGCGGGCGGTATTGGGGGTGATCCCGAGCTTGGCCGCGGCCGGCGCCGGCGCGTCGCCCGCCGCGATCAGGGCCGCGAGACGGGCCTCCGCCGGGGTCAGGTCGAACAGGCCCTGGACGACGTCGGCACCCGGCACCTCCTGGGCCACCACGGGCGTGGCGATCAGCACGAAGCGGGCGCGGACGAACACGTCGTGGGCCGCGCCGCGGATCGGCACGAGATGGAGAATGACCGGGGGCCGCTCGTCGGCAGGGCCTGTTCGACCTGACCCCGGCGGAGGCCCGTCTCGCGGCCCTGATCGCG
>NZ_BPRD01000226.1 GCF_022179745.1 Methylorubrum podarium | reverse complement strand
GGCGAGCACCACGGTCTCGTCGGCGAGCCGGGCGACCTGCCCGAGATTGTGCGAGACGAGGAGCACGGCGGTGCCGGCCCGCGCCATCTCGGCCACCAAGCTCTCGATGGACTCGGTCGCGGCGGGGTCGAGGCTCGCGGTCGGCTCGTCGAGGAGGAGAAGGCCGGGCCGCATGGCCCAGGCGCGGGCGAGGGCAAGGCGCTGCTGCTCGCCGCCCGAGAACCGGGTCGCCGCGTCGTCCGCCCGCTCCGACAGGCCGACGCGGGCGAGCGCCGCCGCGATCCGCTCGGCCCGCGCGCGGCGGGGCAGCTTGAGCGGGACGAGGCCGAGGGCGACGTTGGCGGCGGCGCTGGCGCGCACCAGGGCGGGGCGCTGGAAGACGAAGGCGCGGGGGCCGGGCGCGAGGCGCACCGTTCCGGAATCGGGCCGCAGCAAGCCGTCGATCACCCGCAGCGTCACGCTCTTGCCCGCGCCGTTGGGGCCGACCAGGGCCGTGATGCCGGACGCGGCAACGTCGAGGCTGAGCCGGTCGAGGATCGTCCGCCCGCCGAGGGTCAGGCCGACGCCGTCGAGGCGGATGGCGGGGGCGGCGCTCATCCGTAGGCCCTGGCCGCGTGTCCGCGCAGCAGCGCGGCGGCCGCGTTCACGGCCAGCACGAGGCCCATCAGCACGGCGCCGAGCGCCAGGGCGAGGCTGAGGTCGCCCTTCTGCGTCTCCAGCGAGATCGCCGTGGTCATGGTGCGGGTATGTCCGTCGATGTTGCCGCCGACGACGAGCACCGCGCCGATCTCCGAGATCGCCCGGCCGAAGGCGGCGAGCGCCGCGGTGAACAGCGAGAAGCGCGCGTCGTAGATCAGCACGCCGGCCCGCCGCGGCGCGGAGAGCCGCAGGGAGCGGAGCTGCTCGCCGAGATGCGCCTCGGCGTCGGCGATGACCTGACGCGTGAGCGCCGCGACGAGGGGCGTCGCCAGCACGGCCTGCGCCGCCACCATGGCGGCGGGGGTGAACAGCAGCCCGAGCGCCCCGAGCGGACCCGAGCGCGACAGGGCGAGATAGAGGATCAGGCCGACGATCACCGGCGGCAGGCCCATGAAGGTGTTGAGCAGCCCGACCAGGGCGTCGCGCCCCGGAAACCGCGCCACCGCGATCAGGGCACCGAGCGGAATGCCGAGAAGAAGCCCGATGCCGACCGCCGTGAGGCTGACGCGCAGGGACAGCCACGCAATCGCCAGGACATCCCGGTCGAGCGTCCACAAGCGAAAGAACGTCTCCTGAAAGGCTTGGCTCACGCGGTGGACTCGCGGGCATACGGGGCTGCGCGGGGCTTGCCGGGATGATACGCCACGAGGTGCAAGATCAATAGGAAAGGCCGTGCATATGGCCGTCGAGATTGTGCCCGGTTCCCCCCAGGTCCTCTCGGAGCCGGGTCGTCTGAACGTGCGTCTCCAGGTCGAGGGCCGCTGCGAGGGCGCGCCCTCCTTCGCGCTCCGGGGAGCCCACGCTCTCCTCGACGCGCTCGGCCGGTCGGGCTCGCTTCAGGGGGCGGCCGAGCGCCTCTCGATCTCCTACCGCTCCGCCTGGGGCCAGCTCGAAGCGCTCGAACAGGCGCTTGGACGGCCGGTCGTCGTGAAGACCAAGGGGCACGGCACCGACCTCACTACCTTCGGCACGGCGCTGCTCGCGCTGCTCGCGGCGTCGTGGAACCGCCTCGCACCGGCGCTCGCGGCGGAGGAACTGGCGCTGACCGAGGGGCTGCGGCGGCTGCTGGAGCCGGCGGACGCCCGGATCCGGCTGGCTGCGAGCCACGATCCGCTGTTGCTGGAGGCGGTCGAGGCGCGGCGGGAGATCGACCTGATGGTGGCGGGCAGCCTCGACGCCCTGGCGCGGTTGCGCGACGGCTCCGTCGATGCCGCGGGCTTCCATTACGGATCGGACGGTCCGCCCCCGGCCCCCTTCGACGCCGTCTTCGCCGACCGCGATCTGATCGTCGCGCCGCTGTTTCGCCGGGAGCAGGGCTTGATGCTGGCGGCCGGCAATCCGCTCAGGCTCGAAACGGTCGCCGACATCGCCGCGCGGCAGGCCCGCTTCGTCAACCGTCAGCGCGGCGCCGGCACCCGGATCTGGTTCGAGCGGCTCTGCGCCGAGGCGGGTCTCGCGCCGGAGGCCATCGTCGGCCATCACACGGAGGAGTTCACCCACCAGGCGGTGGCGGCCTTGATCGCCACGGGTGCGGCCGATGTCGGCATGGGCACCCGCTCCGTCGCCGAGCGCTTCGCCCTCGACTACCGTCCCCTGGGTTGGGAGATCTACTTTCTCGCCGTGCGCGCGAGCCTCGGTACGCCGCGCCTCGCAGACTTCCGCGACGACCTGCGGGATCGGGCTGGCCGCGCCTCGGGCTACGCGGCGCCTGATGACGTGCGGGGGTAGGCTCGTCCGACGGGTCGCGCGGAAGGAGGAGGCCCGCAGAGGGTCGATAGGGGACCGTCCCGAACCTCACGAACTGTCCGGCTCCGACCCCGAATCCGCCTACCACAGCAGCGCGTGCGGGTAGTAGGCCAGCGTGTCGCCGGGCGCGAGGCTGGTCGCGTCGTCGGGCAGTTCGACGAGGCCGTCGCTCTCGGTGAGCGAGGTCAGCACGCCCGCCCCGTCGCGCGGGAATTTTCGGGCTTCGAGGTCGCCCTCGGCGGTGCGGAGGAGGCTCACGCGGACGAACTCGCGGCGGCCCGCCTTCTTGCGGTAGGCGAAACCCGCCCGCACCGGCCAGGACAGCGGCGGCGCGTAGAGCGCGCCGCCCAGCCGGGCCAGGAGCGGGCGCACCACGAAGAGCAGCGTGACGTAGACCGCGACCGGATTGCCCGGCAGGCCGATGAAGGGCGTGCCCGCCACCAGCCCCGCCGCGACCGGGCGGCCGGGCTTGATCGCGAGGCGCCAGAGCATCAGCCGTCCCTGCGCCTCGACGGCGGCCTTCACGTGGTCCTCTTCTCCGGTCGAGACGCCGCCGGAGGTGAGGATCAGGTCGTGGTCCCGCGCGGCCTCGGCGAGGCGGGCCGACAGGGTAGCGGGATCGTCGCGCAGGATGCCGAGATCGTCCACTGCGACTCCGAGACGGGTGAGCAGGCTGACGAGCAGCACGCGGTTCGAGTCGTGGATCGCGCCGGGGCGCAAGGGCGCGCCGGGCTCGCTCAACTCGTCGCCGGTGGAGAACACCGCGACCCGCAGGCGGCGGCGCACCGCGATCCGCGCATGGCCGGTGGCGGCGGCGAGCGCCAGGTCCTGCGGGCGCAGGCGCTGCCCGGCGGCGATCGCGAGACCGTCCCGGGCCAGATCCTCGCCCGCCGGCCGCGCGTTGGCGCCGCGCTTCAAACCCGGCGGAAGGGAGACGCGGTCGCCCTCGCGCCGCACGTCCTCCTGCATGAACACGGTGTCCGCGCCCGGCGGCATCGGCGCGCCGGTGAAGATGTGGATCGCCGTGCCGTGCGGCATGTCCCCGGCCGCGGCGCCGGCCGCGAGGCGGCCGCTGACCGGAAGGACGGTCTCGCCCGCCGGGGCAAGGTCGGCGAAGCGCACGGCGTAGCCGTCGACCGCGGTGTTGGCGAAGGGCGGCAGGTCGTGCGCGGCGAACACGTCCTCCGCCGCGATCCGGCCGTCGGCGAGACCGAGCGGCACCGCCTCGGTGCCGGCGATGACGGGGAAGCGCTCGGCGATCGAGGCCACCGCCTCCTCGACCCGCATCAGCTTGCCCCCGAAGGCGAAGCAGTCGTCGGTGAGCTGTGCCATCGCTCAGGATCTCTCCAGCCGGGCGAGCACCGCTTCGAGGGGTTCGGCGCGCTCGACGACGAGACCGGCGATGGCCTCGACGTCGTCGAGCCCGACCACCGGCACGCCGGCCTGCGGGAACGGCACGTCGCTGGCGATGCCGACGATGTGCGGATCCTGATCGTGCAGCGGCGGGCGGCCGTTGGCGGCGCGAAAGACTTCGAGCTTCGGATGTGCCTCGCGCTTGAAGCCCTCGACCAGGGCGAGGCCGGCCGGCGTCAGCCGCCGCAGCAAGTCGGGCAAGGTGGCCTCGGCGCCGTCGCCGACCTCGCGGATCTGGGCCCAGCGCCGAGCGGAGGAGACGATGACCTCGCTCGCTCCGGCCTGCCGGTGGACGAAGGAATCCTTGCCCGGATGATCGATGTCGAAGGCGTGGTGGGCGTGTTTCAGGGTCGCGACCCGCACGCCGCGCGCGACGAGAACGGGGATCAGGCGGGCGAGCAATGTCGTCTTGCCCGCCCCGCTCCACCCCGCCAGACCGATGACGCGCAGACCGCTCATGACTCGCCTCCGCCGGGCTCGAAGCCGAGTTCGGTCAGGGCCGCGTCGGCCTCTTGCGTGCCGAGCAGGGCCAGGAAGGCGGCGAGCGCGGGCTTCTCGCGATCCGCCACGCGATAGGCGAAGTCGTAATGCTCCTGCGCCAGGGGCAGGAAGCCGAGGCCGTACGCGTGCGCCACGCTCGCGATCGCCACGCCCCAATCGGCCCGCCCCTGCGCCACTGCCGCCGCGACGGCGTTGTGCGAGCGCGGCTGGTTCCAGAAGCCCGGCGGCCGGGCGGCGCCGATCAGGCCGTCCACGAGGAGGCGCGTGCCCGATCCGGCGTTGCGGTTGACCATGACCGAGTCCGGGTCGGCAAGGGCGGCGCCCACCGCCTCGGCGGCGCTGCGGGTCTCGAAGCGGGGATCGCCCGCCCGGAACACCACGCCCTGCAGGCGGCGCCAGCCGGGGGCCAGCGCCATGCCGGGTTCGAGGAAGGGCACGTTGTAGCGGCCGGTCTCGGGGTCGAGCAGGTGCATCGCGGCGAGGTCGCACTCGCCCCGGCGCAGGGCCGCGAGCCCCCCGGCCGAGCCGACCCAGACCGTGCGGGCGCGAAAGCCCCGCTCGGCGAGCAGCCCGACCACGCGGTCGAGCCCGACGCAGTGGCTGCCGATGACGGTGAGGTCCGGCGGCCGGACCCCGGCCCCGAGGCGCACCACCGAGACCGTCTCGCCCGCCTCGATGCCGGAGCGCGCGGCGGGGACGGCGAAGTAGCCGTCGGCCTGGGAGAAGGCGGTGACGGAGCCCGATCCCTTCGGCAGCGGCAGGGCCACGGGGCCGTCCTCGCCCTGCGCCAGGGAGGCCATGACGAATTCGGTGCGGCCGAGTTCGGAGGTCAGCCGCTGCGGCAGGCGCGCGGCAATCGCCTCTTCCTCCCGCGGCGGCAGCCCGGCGAGCGCGCGCACCAGCGGCACCACGAATTCGTGGAAGGTGAACATCGCCGAGGTCGGAAAGCCCGGCAGCACCACCACCGCCTTGCCCTCGGCCACGGCGAGGCAAAGCGGCTTGCCGGGTTTCAGCGCCACCCCGTGGACGAGGATGCCGGGCTCGCCCAGCCGCGACAGGATGCGGTGGGAGACGTCGCCCGCCCCCTTCGAGGTGCCGCCGGAGAGCACGACGAGGTCGGCCCGCGCCAGGCCGTCGCGCAGGGCCCGTTCGAGGGCGACCTCCTCGTCGCGCACGATGCCGAGCGGCACCGCTTCCCCGCCGTTCTCGGCGACGGAGGCCGCGACGATGGCGCCGTTCGAATCGTAGATCGCGCCCGGTCGCAAGGCATCGCCCGGCGCGACGAGCTCGTCGCCGGTCGAGAGCACGGCCACCCGCGGCCGGCGCAGAACCGCGATCTCGGCCAGCCCGCAGGCGGCGAGCATCCCGATCTCGCGGGCGGTCACCACCATTCCCTTGCGCAGGACGGTCTCGCCGAAGGCCATGTCGGCCCCGGCATAGCCGACGAACTGCCCCGGCCGCACCGGACTCGTCACATCGACGGCGAGGGAGTCTTCGAAGAATTCGGTCTGCTCGACCATCACCACCGCGTCGGCGCCGCGCGGGATCACCCCACCGGTGGCGATCGGCGTCGCCGTGCCGGCGGCGACGGGGAGCGCGGGGGCGGCGCCGCAGGCCAGGATCTCGCGGTTGAGGGCGAGCCTCCGGGGCCGCGCGGCGTTGGCGCCCTCGGTGTCGGCGGCGCGCAGGGCGAAGCCGTCGACTAGGGCGCGGTCGAAGGGCGGCACGTCGATGGGCGAGGCCACGTCCCGGGCGAGCACCCGGCCGAGGGACTGCGCCAGGGGCACGGTCTCAGGGGCAAGCGCCGTGTGCGGCACCGCGGCGCGGAAAGCGGCCAGCGCCTCCTCCCGGCTCATCACCGTGAGGAACTGCTCCTGCCGGGCCGCCGCGGCGAGGCGCCGGGCGAATTCCATCTCGCGATCCGCGCTCACAGCGGCACCACCTCGACCTCACTCCCCGGGGGATAGCCCTCCCGCTCCGGCGGCACCAGCACGGCGCCGTCCGCCTCGATCAACCGCCGGAGCGGCAGTTCGGCCCCGCCGAGCGGCTCGATCTCCGGACCGTGCCGGCGGACGAACACGATCTCGGAGAGCCCCACGGTGGACGTGATCTTGCGCTTGAGGGCGCCCGTGCGCGGCGCCGGCTCGACGCTGCCGGACAAAGCCGCGAGCAGCGGCCGGCCGAGCGCCAGGAAAACGGCGAGCGCGGCGTCGGGGCGTCCGGGCAGGAGCAGCACCGGCCGCCCCCCTGTCTCGCCGATCCCGGCCGTCTCGCCGGGGCGCAGGGCGAGACCGTGGACGAGCAGGCGTCCGGCCCGCGCCAACGCGTCCGCGCTGCGGTCGCTGCGGCCGAAGCCGCTGCCGCCGAGGATGAGGATCGCGTCGGCCCCATCGGCCGCGATGGCGCGAGCAATCCGTTCGGGGTCGTCGGGCACCGCGACCGTCTCCGCGGTGCCGCCCGCCCGTTCGACCAGGGCGACAAGCGTCGGCGACAGCGCATCTGCGTCTGATGCGCCCGTCACGACGACGCGAATGCGGGTGCTGCGGATCGCGACCTCGCGAAAGCCCGCGGCGGCCAGGGCGAGGAGATGGCGCGGCAGGATGCGCTCCCCCGCCGCCAGCAGGACGTCACCTGGAAGAAAATCCTCGCCCGCGGCGCGGGTGCCCTCGCCCGCTCCGACCTCGGCGACCGCACTGCGACCCTCCAGGCCCTCGACGGGCAGCACCGCGTCGGCGCCGGCGGGCAGGGACTCGCCGGCCTCGACCCAGACCGGCGCGCGCGGCAGCATCACCGGCGCGTAGGGCGAGGCGCCGCCGATCGCCGCCGACTCGACGGCGAGGCCGTCGCGCAGGGCGATAAGTTTCGGTGGAACGGGTGCGGCAACGGCCACCGCGGTCGCGGCGATGCGCCCGCTCGCGTCGTTCAGCGGGACGGTTCGCGGCGCGACCGGTGCGGCGAGGCTGCGAAGAATGGCGAGGGCCTCGGCCAACGGCGTCAGGGCAGCGGAGGAGGCGCGCATCGCTCAGCCGGCCGCGCGCGCGGACGATGCGATGCGCGGAACGGTGATGATGTGCGGGGCGCCGTCCTGTCTCATCGTCGCGATCGATGCGTCATCGCCGGTCGCGGATCAAGGTTCGGTGACGCACCCGTCCAATGCATGAGACAGAAACTCTCACCCTTCCGGGCGGACACGGCCCCGGCCTCTCGCCTATGGTCCGCCGCGACGGAGCGGAGTGGGGTGACGATGCGGGGGACGCGGATTCTCGGGGTGATCGCCGCCCTGTTGCTCGCGCTGCCGGCGACGGCGCAGATGCGCGGTCACGGCGGGCCGGTGCGGGCGCTGGCGATCACGGGCGACGGCCGGCTCGCGGTCTCCGGCGGGTTCGATCAGGCGGCGATCATCTGGGGCCTCGACACCGGCGCGGCGCTGAGCGTCCTGCGCTTTCACGACGGCGCGGTGAATGCGGTCGCGGTCCTCCCCGACGGGCGCTTCGCCAGCGCCTCCGAGGACGGGCGCATCGCGCTGTGGCGATTGGGCCAAGCCGAGCCGGAGCGCGTCCTCGAAGGCCATGCCGGCCCGGTCGCCGGGCTCGCCGTCTCGCCGGA
>NZ_BPRD01000225.1 GCF_022179745.1 Methylorubrum podarium | reverse complement strand
AGGCAGACCGTGGTCGCCATGTCGGCGAGCACGCCGAAGGCGACCACGGTCTGCCTGCCGAGCCGCGTGTTGCCCGGATGGCCGTTGACGAACTTGAAGGCGTAGAGCTCGGCATCCGAGACCGGCATAAGCTCGATCACGCCGCCGGCCGAGTGGCTGGCGAGGCGGGGCGAGAGGTCGAAATCCGTCCAGCGCAGGAAGTCGGCGCGCAGGCTCGCCGTGAGGCGCCGCAGGATCGGCTCGGGCCCCTCCCGTCGCAGGATGTCCGCCATCTCACCGGATCCGATGTAGCGCGTCACACAACTGCTCCTCGACACGTCCGGCCCAAAGCATGGCCGAACGCCATGCGCAGCCGAAAGCCGAACAAGTGCGCAATCCGAGCACGCTATTGCCCGGTCTGCTAAGCTCGGCTGGTCGAAAGGAGGCGTCCATGCTCGACGAGACCGACCGTCAGCTGATCGCCTTGCTGCGCACCGACGCGCGGATGCCGCTGGCCAAGCTCGCCGCGACTCTCGGCGTGACGCGGGCGACGGTCCGCGCGCGGCTCGATCGGCTGGTGACGTCCGGTGTCGTCACCGGCTTCACCGTCACGGTACGGGATCTGCAGCCCGACGGCGTGCGGGCGGTGACGCTGATCGAAGTGGACGGCCGTCACGCCGAGAGCGTGATCCGCCGCCTGTCGGGTCTGCCGGAGATCCGGGCGCTTCACACCACGAACGGCCGCTGGGACATCGTCGCCGAGATCGAGGTGCCGACGCTCGGCGATTTCGATGCGCTGCTGCGCACGATCCGTCAGATCGACGGGATCGCCAATTCCGAGACCAGCATCCTGCTCGCGGCCCGGAAGGGCGGCTGATCAGGCGGCCGCGCCGTAGATCGCGGCGGCGCGGCCCTCGAACGCGTCGGTGAACTTGCGGAACGCCCGGTCGAACATCGTGCCCATCAGGAGGCCGAGCGTCCGGCTCTTGAACTCGTAGGTGATGAAGAAGTCGACCTCGCAGCCCCCGCCCTCCGCGTCGCGGAAGGTCCAGCGGTTCTCGAGGTGCTTGAACGGCCCGTCGATGTATTCGGCGACGATCTTGCGGTTCTCGCGGTCGAGGCTGACGCGGGTGGTGAAGCGTTCGCGGATCGCCTTGTAGCCGACGCCCATCTCCGCGACCCGCACCTTGGTGCCGTTCGGCCCCTCGGCGTCGCGCAGCACTCGCAGCGACTCGCAGAGCGGCAGGAATTCGGGGTAGCGCTCGATGTCGGCGACGAGATCGTACATCTGCGTCGCCGAGTGACGCACTTTCCTCGTGATGCGGAAGGAGGGCATTCGGGCTCAGGCGTTGACGGCGACGGGAGCGGGCCCGAGCTTGGCCAGACGGGCAGCCTTCAGCCGCGCGAAATCCTCGCCGGCATGATGCGACGAGCGCGTGAGCGGCGTCGCCGAGACCAGCAGGAAGCCTTTCGCGTAGGCCGTGGTCTCGTAGGCTTTAAATTCGTCCGGCGGCACGAAGCGCACGACCTCATGATGCTTGCGGGTCGGTTGCAGATATTGGCCAATGGTGAGGAAGTCGACCTCCGCCGAGCGCAGATCGTCCATCAGCTGCACGACTTCGTTCCGCTCCTCACCCAATCCGACCATGATGCCGGACTTGGTGAAGATCGTCGGATCGAGTTCCTTCACCCGCTGCAACAGGCGCACGGAGTGGAAGTAGCGGGCACCGGGCCGCACGGTCACGTACTTGCCGGGCACGGTTTCCAGGTTGTGGTTGAACACGTCGGGCTTGGCCGCGATGACGACTTCGAGTGCACCGGGCTTCCGCAGGAAGTCGGGCGTCAGGATCTCGACGGTGGTGCCGGGGCTCGCCCGGCGGATCGCGGCGATGGTGCGCGAGAAATGCTCGGCGCCGCCGTCCTTGAGGTCGTCGCGGTCGACCGAGGTGACGACGACGTGGTGCAGGCCGAGCTTGGCGACCGCGTCGGCGACCTTCTCCGGCTCCGCCCCGTCGAGCGCCTCCGGCAGGCCCGTGCGCACGTTGCAGAACGAGCAGGCGCGGGTGCAGGTGTCGCCCATGATCATGAAGGTGGCGTGCCGCTTCTCCCAGCACTCGCCGATATTCGGGCAGCCCGCCTCCTCGCAGACGGTGACGAGGTTGTTGGCGCGGACGATGTCCTTGGTCTCGGCCCAGAGCTTGGAGCCCGGCGCCTTAACCCGGATCCAGTCCGGCTTGCGCTGGATCGCCGTGTCCGGCCGGTGCGCCTTCTCGGGATGGCGCGGGCGCGCGGGCGCATCCCCCTTCGGCCGGGTGTCGTTGTTCAGAAGATCGAGGACGACGGCCATGGCGATGCGGGGTGAGCCTCACGGGAGCCGGGCCGGTCGATCCGGCCGCGTCCCTGACTTAAGGCCTCGTGCCCCCTGCGCATAGGGCGGGGGCGACAACCCGCCCCGGCCGTAACCCTGCTCAATGACAATCGTCAGTGCTTGTCGCGGCCGGGAGCCGAGGCGTAGCGCGCCGGGCCGGGGATGCGCAGCTCGGGCGCATTCGGCGCGGTGTACTCGGCGGTCAGCGTCGGCTGCACGCGGCCGGTGAGCGGCAGGCCGATCATGCCGGAACTGGCGGCGGCGACCTGGAGCGGCATCAGGCGGCCGGCAGCCGTCTGCACCACGGCGCGGGGCTGGACCGCCGGCAGGTAACCTTCGCGGTCGCTCTTCTCGTAGAAGACGTTGCCGCCGGCCGCGGCGACGTAGTGCATGTTGTTGTACGGGAACTTGAAGCCGGCGGTGTGGAAGTGCAGTGCCGGTCCGACGGCCTCGTGACGCTTGCCCGAGAGCAGCGCGTCGGCGACCTTTTCCAAGCGCGGCCGGTCCTGGTCGCGCACGGGCTTCGTCAGCACGCCGTTGGCGAATTGCCGCTTCTGGCCGACGACCTCGCAGATCCGGCCGGGATAGGCCGGCGCGTCGAGGCGGTTCATCACCACCGTGCCGACGGCGAGCAGCCCGTCCTCGTCGCTGCGGTTCGACTCGAAATACATCGCCCGGGCGAGGCATTCCTTGTCCGCGGCGGTCGGCGCCTGCACGACCTTGGCGTTCGTCGCGATCGAACCGGTCGTCAGCTCAGCCTGATGCGGAAACAACCCGCATCCCCCCAGACCCGAACCGGTCAGCGCTAGCCCGAAGAGGCAGAGAAGACGGAAGGTCCGGTCGGCTTGCATGCAGGCTCCTGAAGGCTGACGACGCTGGTTGGCCAAGCTGGACCATTCCGCCCACAGGAGCAAAGAAACTGTTAAGCCTGGATTTCGAATCCAGGGGGGTGTGTCCTTTGGCACACGCCCGCTTCCCGGAACGCCGCGGAGCCGATTGAACGGAATGACGAGCTTGGGCGTTGACTGCCCTGGAGCATCGTCAACGAAGGGTCGGGCCATGGTCGAAACGAGCGCGGAATCGTCGGCCTCCTTCGATGAGCGGATGCGCGAGGAGGCCGCCGCGGCCGGCCGCGCGGCGCTGGAGGCTTCGCTGCAGCGCTTCAGCCACGAGCAGCGCGACGCGTTCTGGAACGCGATCGGGCTATACTACTCGACCCGTCGTCATCCCGGCGCGGACGAGGCCGCCGTGCAGGCCGCCGCCACGCTCGCCTGATCCCGTATCGTCGAGGTTTCGATGCGTACCTCCGCCAAGATCGGACTTTCCGCGCTCGCCGTCGTGCTGCTCGGCGGCGCGGCCTTCCTGCGATTCATCGTCTACCCGGAATCCGCTGCCCTCGACGTGGCGGCGAGCAGCGGGTCGAGCCCGACCCTGCCGGCGCCGAACCCGACGCTGATGCCCACCGTCAACATCGCCCGCGTCGCGCGCTGGAGCGAGGGGGCCAAGCCGAAGGCCGCGGACGGCCTGAGCGTCGCCGCCTTCGCCACCGGACTCGACCATCCGCGCTGGCCCTACGTCCTGCCCAACGGCGACGTTCTCGTTGCCGAGAGCCAGGCGCCGAAATCCGGGGACCATTCCACCAGCGTCACCGACTGGGTAGCCGACAAGGTGAAGAGCATGGCCGGGGCCGGCGGCGCGAGCCCCGACCGCATCGTGCTGCTGCGCGACCGGGACGGGGACGGCGTCGCCGAGGAGCGCCACGTCTTCCTGAAGGGGCTCACATCGCCCTTCGGCATGGCGCTGGTCGGCTCCGACCTCTACGTGGCGAACGCGGACGCCCTGGTGCGCGTGCCCTATTCCGAGGGCCAGACGGAGAGCACGGCGAGCCCGGAGAAGGTCGTCGACCTGCCCGCCGGGATCAACCACCACTGGACCAAGAACGTCGTCGCGAGCCCGGATGGCCAAAAGCTCTTCATCACCGTCGGCTCAAACAGCAATGTCGGCGAGAACGGGCTCGACATCGAGAAGGGCCGCGCCGCGATCTGGGAATACACGCCGGCCACCAAGGCGATGCGCGAATACGCCACCGGCCTGCGCAACCCGAACGGCCTCGCCTTCGAGCCGAAGACCGGCGTCCTCTGGACGGCGGTGAACGAGCGCGACGAGATCGGCAGCGACCTCGTGCCGGACTACATCACCTCGGTAAAGGAGGGAGCCTTCTACGGCTGGCCGTGGAGCTATTGGGGCCAGCACGTGGACGAGCGGGTGAAGCCGCCCCAGCCGGAGAAGGTGAAGCTGGCGGTCGCGCCCGACTACGCCGTCGGCACGCACACGGCGTCGCTGGGCATCGCGTTCTCGATGGGATCGAACCTGCCGGAAGCCTGGAAGAGCGGCCTGTTCGTGGCCCAGCACGGCTCGTGGAACCGCCGCCCGAAGAGTGGCTACAAGGTGATCTACGTGCCGTTCGCCGACGGCAAGCCCGCGGGCGCGCCGGTCGATGCGCTGACCGGCTTCCTCAACGCCGACGAGAAGGCGCAGGGGCGGCCCGTCGGCGTGGCGATCGACAAGGCCGGCGCGTTGCTGGTGACGGACGACGTCGGCAACACGGTCTGGCGGGTGACCGGGGCAGCGGCGTCGAACTGATCGGGCCCCGCGCCGCCAGGGCTCAGTACAGATCGCCGTAACCCACGCCGGCGCCGTAGCCGTCATCGAACACGTCCCGGTAGCGGCGGACCGGCGGACCGTAGGCCTCGTCCTCCCAGGTCCGGCCGCGGGAACGCACCGCGACGACGCCCTCGTCCTCGCCGTAGCCGCGGCGAGCCGAGCGCGCCCGGCCGGGGCGCTGGGTTTCGGCCACCGGCGCGTCACCGACGCTGCCCTCGATGACGACGCGGGTGTTGGCCATCTTCTGCTGCTTCACCAGGGCGAACAGCGTGGCGGCATTGCGCTGCGAGAGGCGGACGCAGCCGTGCGAGGCGGCGCGGCCGAGCCGGCGCGTATGCGTGGTGCCGTGGATCGCGTGGCCGACCTGCGTGAAGAAGATCGCGTGCGGCATCGGCGCGTTGTCCCACTCACGGGAGAAGTGACTCTTCTCCATGCGGAACGGGCGGTAGCTGCCGTTCGGCGTGTCGTGGCCCGCAACTCCCGTCGAGACCGGCCAGTCGTAGCGCTGCGCGCCGTCGACCACGACGCTCATGCGCTGAGCATCCTTGTCGACGGCGATGAGGAGATCGGCCCGCGCCGCCGGAGCCGTGGCGATCAGGGAGAGGCTCGCGAGAAACGCGAGGAGAGGCAGGAGCATGGCGATCGTCCCGGGCTTCGGTCCTCGCTACATGCGCCCCCGCCGCCGCACTTCAAGCGGTGCGTCCCCACGCCACGACGCCGGAGAACTACGCAGGTCACCCGTACGGTGATGCGCTGCGGACGAAGCCGCGGGAGATGAGGCGGCTGTTCTCTCGGGAGCGGCGCTCGGCCTCCATCAGGTCGGACAGGGCATCGGTGATGGCGCAGCGCAGGGCGATGTCCGCATCGCCCTGGGTGGTGCTGAGATAGGCCTGGGCGATCTCCTCGACGGGGCAGGATGCCGCCGCCCTCTCCTGTCCCGGATCCACGAAGCGGGCGGACGTGCCGTAGCTGCGCTCTGCCGTCTGGGGTTTGGGCATGGTCTCTCTCCGACTCGGTGTGAGAACGAAGATAGAACATACCGAAATGGTTAACGAGACCTTACCGGCATCGATCGAGGCTGTGGACATCCCGTCCGGCCGCGTCCGTACACACCGTCAGCGCAAGCCAGAGCCGCTCAGCGGATCGAAATACGCGTCCGTCGGTCGGCGGGAGAAGCCCGCCCCGCCGGCGATGCCGGCCCCCGCAGGCGCCCCCCCGCCTCCCGATCCGATGCTGCCCGTCACGTCGTCCAGGGGCCGCTGCGTAGCGGTGCGGATCCCGCCGCCCCCGGAATTCAGGCCGGCACCGCCGAGAGCGCCGGAAGCGCTTGCGCCGCCGAAGCTCAGGCCACCGGCGCTCGTGCCGACGCCGGGTGCGGAGGTGCCGAGACCGGAGATTCCGGACGCGCCGCCGAAGCTCAAACCGCCGGGATTGGCGAGAGCCATGGTCGCGGTCGGCGCCGCGACCGTCGCCACCGTTGATGTGGGACCGAACGGCAGGCCCGGCGCGGTGAAGCCGGAGGGCAGGCCGCTGCCGGCCGACGTCTGTGCCAGGGCCGGCACGCTGCCGACCCCCATCGCCAGGACGCCGATCCGCACCAGTCGCATCACTGTCATCGCGCGTCCCCCTCCCGAAGCGCCCATCGTCGGCGTGAAGGCCAACGCCGGGACGGCGGCGCGGTTTCCGGTCCGCCGCGGCCCCGTCGAGGCTCATCGTGGAGTGCGCGTCTCCGACGCGGATGACGGTCCTTGGGGCCGAACAGACTTGCTTTGCCGGGCAATGTGCAAAAACGGCCGCGGTTAGGATAGGATCGAAACGACAGTCCCGACCGCCGATCCCTGCCCGATGCTCATCCACGAAGGCCGCAGCCGAACTCCGGGCATCGATCGGCGTCTCGCTTGGTCCTTCGCCGGAATCGCCGGCGCTTTAAACGCCGCCGGCTTCTGCGCCTTCGGCACCTTCACCTCGAACATGAGCGGAAACGTCTCGGCGCTGGCCGACCATCTCGGTCTCGGCGAATTCGCCATCGCCCTGCCCGTGCTGGCGCTCGTCGGCGCGTTCATGGCCGGGGCCATGGGCGCGACCCTCCTCATCGCCGCTGGCCGCCATCACCGGCTGTCCGGCGTCTACGCCTACAGCGTCCTGACGGAAGCCCTGCTTCTGGCCGGCCTCGGCATCCTCGGCTTTTGCCTGCCCACAGGCTGGCACGGCGCCATCCTCGCGACCGGCCTCAGCTTCCTGCTCGGCCTGCAGAACGCGACGATCACGCAGATCACCGATGCCCGCGTGCGCACGACCCACGTGACCGGCATGGTGACCGATCTCGGCATCGGCCTCGGCCACCGCCTGTCGCGCGACGGCGGCGCCTCGGGGCCGGATCGGGAGAAGATGCGGCTCTACGGGGTGACGGTGGCAGCGTTCCTCGCGGGCGGTGTCACCGGCGTCGCGGCTTGGCGTGTCCTCGGCAGCACGCTCCTGTTCGTCGTCGCCGGCTTGCTCGCCCTGATCGCGATCCCGGGCATCGCTTCGGCCCGGCGACGGACGGCCTCGCAAGGGCATCGCCCGACCGAACCCGGCTACTCCTGCTCTTCGAGAGAGACGACGTAGCTCAGCGGACCGGCGCATAGGGGCCGCCGACGAGCGGAACGCCGTATCGGATCACGGGGTCGGCCGGCCGTCGTCTCCGGAGCGCATCGTCACCGGTCTACGGGTCGCCGCGGCTTCGAGTTCGACCAGAGCATCTTTGGCCGCCGCGGCTGCTGTCCGCTGTCTCGAATCCTCGTCTCCCGGACAAGCATTCCGCCGGAGAGGCACGATCCAGAACCCAAGCAACGAAGCACGGGCGCGCAGAACCGCGGCATCGAGCCTGATCCTGCGCGCCCGCTGAAGACGCTCGGGTCCGATCGAGCGATCAGGTGTGGATCACCCGGCCGTAGGCGTCGAGCACGCTCTCGTGCATCATCTCGGAGAGCGTCGGGTGCGGGAAGACCGTGTGCATCAGCTCTTCCTCGGTCGTCTCGAGGGTCATCGCGACGACGTAGCCCTGGATCAGCTCGGTCACCT
>NZ_BPRD01000224.1 GCF_022179745.1 Methylorubrum podarium | reverse complement strand
GCCGCCGGTCCAGGCGACGGGGTTGACGGCCATGCCCGGCTGGATCTTCTGGAAGCCCTCGACGACGACGGTCTCGCCGGCCTTGAGGCCCTCCTCGACGATCCAGCCGGCGTCGGTGAGCGGTCCGGTGCGCAGGGGCCGGAGGGCGGTCTTGCCGTCCTGCACGACGTAGGCCTGCGCCTCGCCCGCACTGGAGCGCTGGATCGCCTGGGCCGGGACGACGACCGCGTCGGCCTTCATCCCGTGCGCCACGCGCACCCGGACATAGGTGCCGGGCAGCAGGGCGGCGTTCGGATTCGGGAACGCGGCGCGCAGGGAGACCTGCCCGGTGCCGGGATCGACGCTCACATCCGTGAACAGCAGCCGGCCCGCATCGGGGTGCAGGGTGCCGTCCGCACGGACGAGGCGAACCTCGGTCTCTTCCTTGCCGGCCGCGCGCTCGGTGAGCTCGCCGGGGTCCGAGGCGGAGGCGTTGAAGTCGGCGAAGATCGGGTCGATCTGCTGGATGACGGCGAGCTTCGTGGCGTCGCCCTGCCCGACGAGGGCGCCCTCAGTGACAAGGGCGCGCCCGATGCGGCCCGCGATGGGGGCCCGCACGGTGGCGTAATCGAGGTCGATCTTCGCGCGGTCGAGCTGTGCCTTTGCGCTGGCGACGTCCGCCTCGGCTTGCCGCAGGGAGGCAATGGCGATGTCGTGCTGGGCGGTGCTGGCCGCCTGCCGCTCCAGAAGCGTCTCCGTGCGCTCCGATTGCTTCGAGGCCTGGACGCGGGTCGCCTCGGCTTTGGCGAGCGCCGCGGCCTTGGCATCGACCTCGGCCTTGTAGATGGCCGGGTCGATGCGGAAGAGCACGTCGTTCTTCTTGACGAGGCTGCCCTCCTCGAAGGCGCGCTCCCGGATGATGCCGGAGACCTGGGCACGGACCTCCGCCACGCGGGTCGAGGCGAGGCGTCCCGGCAGGTCGTAGGTGCGCGGCACTGTCGCCGGTTCGGCCGTCGCGACGGACACGTCCATCGGCGGCGTCTCCGCCGCCGCGGCGGCCGGGTCGTTCGCCGCGGGCTTACAGCTGGTCAGCACCGCACTCAGCATCAACACGAGAAGCGGCAGGCGGCGATGATCACGCCAAGTCATGGTTCGAAGGTCCTTGTCTGAAGACGAGTGGGCGGGTGCCGTCGGCAGGCCGTCAGCCCGGCGGCATCGCCCGGAGGCGCCTGCGCAGGGCCGCCCAGTCCGGGGGCGGCCCGTCCGCCGCATGCAGGAGACCGGCGTGCTGGCGGCGGATGTTCGCGATGCAGTCGAGCAGCCTGCGGCGCACGAACTCGGGCGGCTTCCTGCGGCAGGGGGCGCTCGTCACGGTCCGTGCCCCGTGGTCGCGGAGAATGCCTGCATCACCACGACCCCGCCGACGATCATGGCCATCCCGACCATCGCCGGCACGTCGAGGGCCTGCTTGAACAGCGCGGCGCCGATGAGCGCGGTGACGACGATGCCGACCCCACTCCAGATCGCGTAGACGACGCCGAGCGGCATCGTCTTGAGGGCGACGGACATGAGGAAGAAGGCCGCCGTGTAGCAGGCCGCCATCCCGAGCGTGGGCGCGGCCTTCGTGAACTGCTCGGATTTCTGCAGCAGGGTCGTGCCCGCCACCTCGCAGGCGATCGCGGCGCCGAGGGCGGCGTAGGCGATGGTCGATGCGGACATCGTGCGCTCTGCTTCCATCTCGCGTCTCTGGGCCGCCCAGCCGGGCTTGCCTCCGCTCCGTCGGTCAATTAAATCCATTTGTACGGAATTGAAAGAGGGAAGTTCGGAATGGGGCGTCCGAGGAGCATCGACCGCGACAGGGTGCTCGACATCGCCGAGCGGATCGTGCGCGATGACGGTGCCACGGCGCTCACTTTCGACGCCGTCTGCAAGGCCGCGGGCATCACCAAGGGCGGGCTGCAATACTGCTTCGGCAGCAAGGACGACCTGCTCGCCGCCATCGCCGAGCGCTGGATGAGAGGCTTCGACGCGGAGGTCGCGCGCCACACGCCGCCCGACGCGACCAATCTGGAGCGCGCAAGCGCCTACGTGAGGGCGTCGGCCCGCGTCGACGAGGCGAGCCAGACCAAGATGGCCGGCATGCTCGTGAGCCTGCTGCAATCGCCGGAGCACATGGAAAAGGCGCGCGGCTGGTACGCCGCGTGGTTGGAGCGCATCGACCCAGGCACCGAGGCGGGGCGTCGCGTGCGTACAGCGTTCCTCGCCGCGGAGGGGGCCTTCTTCCTGCGGGGCCTCGGCCTGATCGACCTGGACCAGGCCGGCTGGGACGACGTGTTCGACGACATCCTCAAGCTGGTCTGAGCGAACCCCGCCCCGCTGGGTTCAGATACGAGCGCGCGCCATCGCGCCGATAAGCCCACACGCACCGCACGCGAATGGAATGCCCATGACCACGGAGCCTCGCTTCTCCGCGCCCGAGACCCTGCGCGCCATCGCCGGCGCCGCCCGCGCCCTGGGCCGCCGTCAGAACCGCGACGGCCACTGGGTGTTCGAGTTGGAGGCGGACGCCACCATCCCGGCCGAGTACGTGCTGCTGGAGCACTATATGGACCGCATCACCCCCGGGCGGCAGGCGCGGATCGGCGTCTACCTGCGGCGCATCCAGGGCGAGCACGGCGGCTGGCCGATGTTCCATGCGGGCGAGTTCAACCTCTCGGCCAGCGTGAAGGCCTACTGCGCGCTGAAGGCCATCGGCGACGCCCCAGAGGCGCCGCACATGGTGCGGGCGCGCCAAGCCATCCTCGGCCACGGCGGGGCGGAATGTGCCAACGTCTTCACCCGCATCCAGCTCGCCCTCTACGGCGCCATCCCCTGGCGCGGCGTGCCGGT
>NZ_BPRD01000223.1 GCF_022179745.1 Methylorubrum podarium | reverse complement strand
GCGACACGCTCTCCGGCAGCCTCACCACCACGGCTGACGGGACCAGCCCAGCCGGGACGTATCCGATCGCGCGAGGGTCGCTCGCCGCCTCCGCCAACTACGCGCTGACCTACGATGGCGCCCTGCTGACCGTCACCGGCGCCCCCGCCGCGCCCGGCGGACCGGCGATCGACGCGTCCACGCTCGCCAGCACCGTGATGCGGCCCCTCGACGAGGCCGGGGCGCCGCGTGGAGGCGGCACCGGCGCTCCGGTCCCGATCGCCGACAGCAAGGGCGGCTTTGCCGGCCTCACCGATCCGCGCTTCGCGGGCATCGTCGTCTGCGTGGGCGGCAGCGCCGGGGGCTGCTTCCCCGTGCCGACCGCCGCCCCGCGCCTCCAGGCGGCGCGCTAGAGCATCGTCCCGAAAGGTGGTTGCCGGCTTTCGGAAAAAGACGATGCAAGATCAATGACGTCGCGCATCGTCCTGGATCCGAGATCCAGGACGATGCGCGAGGCGGTCCGATCCGGCCCCCGATCCTGCACCGGGCGCGCGAGCCGCATCATCGCCCCATCCTTCCTCCCACCGCCGAGACCGCCATGACCGGCCTGCCCCTGTTCTATCGATCCGTGGTGCCGCTCGATCGGGAGCGGCATCGCACCCTCGCCCTCGCCCAGCCGCAGCGCTTCGACTTCGCGCGGGCGAGCCACCTCGTGCCGGCGGTGATCGACGAGTTCGGCCCGGCCTGCCGGCACCTGCCGATCCTGTTCCTGCCCGAGAGCCTCGGGCCGACGCCGGTCTTCCTCGTGGGCGTGCGGCCCGGGCGCTCGGCCCTCGTCGGCGCGGACGGGGCCTGGACCGGGCGCTACCTGCCGGCCTACCTGCGCCGCTATCCCTTCATCGTCGGCGAGGTCGAGGACGCGGAGCCGCTGATCTGCTTCGACGAGACCGCACCGACCCTCGTGACGGGGGCTGAGAGCGAGACGCCGTCGCACGCGGCCCCGCTGTTCGGCGGGGACGGGGCGGACAGCCCGCTTCTGGCCGAGCGGGTCGGGCTGGTGATCGAGTACGCCGCGGCCGCCCAGCGCACCGCTCTGTTCGGGCGCGTCCTGCAGGACCTCGCGCTGCTGCGCCCGCTCACGGTCGAGGGGCAGGATCCCGCGGACGGCGCGCGCCATACCCTGCACGGCGTGCTCGGCGTGGACGAGGCCGCCCTGGCCGCGCTGGCGGCGTCGGACGGCGACCGGCTGCGCCGGGAGGGCTGGCTCGGGCCGATCCATGCCCATCTCGTCAGCCTGCAGTCGATCGGCGACTTCACGCTGCCCTTCGCCGCCCCGCCTGCCGGGGCAGATGGCGCCGAGGCTCCGGGAGCGGCCGTGTGATGCCCCGCTTCGCCCGTCAGGCTCGCCGGCGCGCCCCCGTGCCGGCCGCCCGCGTCTTCGCCGCCGTCTCGGCCGCCGTCTTCGTAGCCACCCTGGCGCGACCGGCCTGCCTACGCCCAGGCCCAAGCCGCCAAGCCGGCCGCCAAGCCCGACCCGAGCCCCTCCCCTGCTCCCGTGCCGGCCGAGCCGGGCCTGACTACGGCGAGCTTCGGCGACTGGCTGCTGCGCTGCCAGCGCACGGGCGAGGCCGAGAAAGCCGAGCGCGTGTGCGAGGTCGCCCAATCCCTGCAGGTGCAGGGGCAGCCTGCGCCGATCGCCCAGATCGCCGTCGGCCGGATCGGCCCCGCACCGTTGCGGGTCACCGCCGCCCTGCCCGTGACGGTCTCGTTCCCGAGCGCGGTCAAGGTCCTCGCCGGCGAGAAGGACGCTCCCTCCCTCGAGCTCGCGTGGCGACGCTGCCAGCAGGGGGGATGCCTCGCCGACGCGGCCTTGAGCGAGGACGTGCTCAAGCGATGGCGCGGCAGCGCCGAGCCGGGGCGGATCCTGTTCAAGGACGCCGCCGGCCGGGAGATCGCGCTCCCGTTGTCGATGCGCGGCCTCGGCCCGGCCCTGGACGCCCTGGCGAAGGAGACCCGCTGACGCCGCCCATCATCGCGTGGTCTCGGGGAGATCAGCGCTCGTATTTCTTTCCCGACCGGCGCTGCGCATCAAGGGCGCCGAGACCGCTTTGACTCTTCTCACGAGCCTGGACTCAGACCAGAACGAGCAGGACCGCCAGGATGAGAAAGGCCACGACGCCGGCAAGGAGCACGATTCGGTCGGCCCCGGTCCGCTCGCCGGACGCGCGGGCCGCGACAGGCCCTTCCGCCGCCGTGGCCGCGGGCCGATCCGCCGTCGGCTCGCCCTCCGCAGCTCTCACGATCGGCGGCGAGACACCGCCGTCCACAGGCGGCAGCTCCGGCGCGGCAGGCAGGGGCCGGTCCGCTCGCGGGCCGAGCACGTCCGGCTCGACGCTGATGCCCGCCGCCTCCAGTTCCAGCATCACCAGGACGAGGGCGTCCACATCCATGGTGTCGACGGGCAAGGCCGCCTGGAGCGCCTCGGCCGTCAGTTCTCCGCGCGCGCGGCCGAGAGCGATCAGTCGGTCGAGCGTCCCTCGGTCGATCGTGCCCCCCATCGCGGATCGCTACCGGCTCCGAGGGGCCGAAGCCCGCTCCGCGGACGCCCGCGCCTGCCGAACGACCTCCTCCGGTGTCGGAGGGTTGGCCGGGTGGTAGGAAAGGCAGATCGGCGTGCGCAGCTTGGCCGGTCGTCCCGACCCTTCCGTCGCGTAGTAGAACTCGCCCGCGCCCAGCTTGCCGATATCGGACGCCGTGCCGCCATTCGCGGCGATGATCTCCTGGGCGGCCGCGATGGTCGCGGGCGCGCTCTGCCGGCCGAAGAACTGCGTGGTGCAGTTGGAGACGACCTGATTGTGGATGCCCCGCGGCACCTGCGTCGCCACGATCATCCCGAGCCCATATTTGCGGCCCTGCGCCACCAGCTTGATGCCGCTGCCGAGGCTCGGCGCGGCCCTCTGCGCCGGCAGGAAGGTCTGCGCCTCGTCCACCACGTAGAGCATGCCGCGGGGCGAGGGGTTGTTCTTGATCCAGCCGAACAGCGTCATCTGCAGGCGGTTCACGAAGTCCTCGCGCGCCGCCTCCGAGCCCAGCCCCGACAGGTTGATCACCGAGATGCGGGTGCGGGCCGGATCGGGACCGAAGAACAGGTGGCGCGGGTCGAGCACCGTGCCATCCACCTTGAGGAGCGGGTTCGTCGCCACGGCGGCGTGAAGCTGGTCGGCCATGCCGGCCCCGAGCTTCGCGGCATTGCCGATCGGGCTGATCCCGTCAGGCAGGTCCGCCAGCAGGGCGGTAAAGTCGGCTAGCCTGCCGCCGCCTCGGTCGGCGAAGTGATGGAGCGCGCCGGCGAGCACGCCGCGCAGGAGGTTGGTCTTGGCGCCCGCCAGCGGTCCGAGGGTCTCGGCCGCCATCTCGATCGCCTG
>NZ_BPRD01000222.1 GCF_022179745.1 Methylorubrum podarium | reverse complement strand
CGACCGGGCGGCGGCTGCCGGAGGCGAGCGCATCCTCGGTCAGGTCGCGCAGCCGCGTCGCGGTCCGGCGCGGCTGGATCCCGCCGGCCACGCGCCGCCAGCCCTCCCCGACGCGGGCGCGCGCCTCGGCCAGGCGCTCCGCCGCGTTCGGCCCGGTCCAAGCAGGTTCGGTCGGCCCAGTCCCGGCCTGCCCTGTCCCGGCCGGATCGACGGAGGCCCCGACCGGCGCGGGCCGCGGCCGGGCCTTCAGGCGCTCGGCGAGCCGGCTGCGCCAGCCCTCGACGGTCTCGCTCGCGGCGCTGGCGAGCGCCCGGCTGCGCTCGGCGGAGCTGTTGGCCAGCGAGCGCGCCAGGGCCGATTGCGTCTCGACGAAACGGGCGCCCGCGGCCCGCACGTCGGCGATGGTGTCGCGGGGCGGTTCCGGCTCCGGCTCGGGGGCAGGGGGGACGAAGAGCGGGGCGTGCTGCTCGCGCAGCTCCTCGACGAGGTCGTGCAGCGTCAGCGGCACCCCCGTCCCGGCCTCGCCCCGCAGGCGCACCGCGCCGGTCCGGTCGACGATGCGGTAGCCGGGCATGCCGTCGGCGGGCTCGACGAAGCCCTCGGCGATCAGGGCCAGCGTCCGGCGCGCCACCGGCCGCGCCCCGCGCCGGTCGAGTTCGGCCAGGATCAGCGCGCGGATGCGGCGGTCGTCCTCGGAGACCGGCGCCTCGGGCGCGGCCGCCGTCTCGTCCTTGCTCCGGCCTGCGGCCTTTGCCGATCCCTTCACGCGCGATGCCTTGTTCTCGTTCGGTGTTCTCGTTCGGTCCGGGGGCGCCACCGGTGGCGGCGTCCGTCTCGGGCTTCTACAGCATGGATCGGCCGGCGTATCCGGTCGATGCGGTCGCTGATCCCCGTGTCACGCGCCCGCGCGGCTCAGGACGCGGCTCGATTCGGAGACGATCACCGGGGCCCCGCCGGCGAAGCTCACCGTCAGCGTGAGTTCGGCCACGCCCTGCGAGCGCGCCCCGCGGGACGGGCTCAGCGCAGTGAAATCGTGGACGATGCGCACCTGACAGGTGGCGCTCGGCCCGTCGCAGGCGACCCGCGGCTCCCCCTGCGGCTCGTAGCGCCGCTCGGGCCAGCGCCGCGCGAAGCGCTGCTTCTCGGCGAGCAGCGCTCCGGTCGTCATGACGCGCCCGTGGAAGCGGACCGTGCTGCCGTAGAAGCGCGGCGCGGAGGCGAGCATCGCGCCGTTGGGGGCCGAGACGCTGTCGAGATAATCGAGGCTCAGGCGCCGCGCGGTGACGGCCCAGTCGGTGAAGCGCGGATCCGGCTCGCTCCGCGCCATCCGGGCGGGCGGCGGGGCAGGGCGCTCGGCAAAGCGCTCGGCGGAACCTCGCGCCGCGTGGGCGTAGGCCTGCTCCCGCGCCCGCTCGCGGAGGGCGGCCCGGCGGGCGCGACGCATCTCGGCCGCGCGGCTGCGGTCGTGTCGGCGCGCCTCCTGCCGGGCGGGCGGCGCGGCCGCCCGGTGCGCCTGGGCACGGGCTTCCGGCTCGGCCTCGAACCGGGGACCCGGCTTGGCCGCGGGTTTCGCCGCCTCGCCGCCGGAGCCGGCCGATTTTGCCGGTGGATCGACCCAGTTCGATCCCTGTTGCGCCAGGGCGGATCCGGTCGCGCAGGCCGAGGTGAGGAGGAGGGTCAGAAGCAGGACGGGGCGCATGACGGACCGATCGGGCGAGCAGGCCTGAAGGTGCCTCGCGAAAAACCCGTCGGCCGTCGGCTCTCCCCTCGGACGGGAGACGGCGGCGGGCGTTCCGCGGGAGGCGGTCGGTGGGACGGAACGCGTGACGGCACCGCGACGGTTCCACGCTTTCCGCCACCGGTCGCGTTCCTACACCGAGTCCGCCCCCCTTTGCGACAGGCGCCGCGCCGGAAGGCCCGTTACCCCCGCTGTCCCCTTGCCAACAGGCGGGAAGTCCCCACCTTGAGCGTAGCGATCCCGGCTCACCCTGCCGTTGTGGCGGCGCCGGTCGGGCGCTCCCGGCGGGAGCATCGGGCGGGATCGCCGAGGACGGGTCCGGGCCCCTCTGACGGTCGAGGCGTCGACCGTGATGTCGGATCCTTATCGACGCTGGCGCGAACGCGGCGCGGAAGCGTGCGGGGAGTCCCTGTTGCCGTTCACGGTGGTTTTCCTGTTCCGTCCGGTCACGAGCGGAGCGGCCGCGTGAGCGCGCCCCCGAATCCGACGAAGCGCCGCGCGCTCCTCCTCGTGAACGCCAAGGCCCGGAGCGGCTCCGCGCCGCTCGACGCGATCCGGACGATCCTGCGCCAGGGCGGGCTCGACCTCGTCGAGCCCGAAGGCAGCACCGATTGCCAGGAGGTGATCGGGCGCCACGCCGGGTCGGTCGATCTCGTCATCCTCGGCGGCGGCGACGGCACCATGAACGCGGCGGCGCCGGCCCTGGTCGAGACCAAGCTGCCCTTCGGCATCCTGCCGCTCGGCACCGCCAACGACCTCGCCCGCTCGCTGGGCCTGCCCCTCGATCCGGAGGCGGCCGCAGGGCTGATCCCGACCGCGCCGGAGAAGGCGATCGACCTCGGCTGGGTCAACGGCCACTACTACTTCAACGTGGCGAGCGTCGGCTTCTCCGCCGACCTCGCCAGCGAACTGACGGCCGAGGCCAAGAAGGCCTGGGGCACGGTGGGCTACGCCATCGCCGCCATCCGCCTGCTGCGCCGCGCCCGCCCCTTCACGGTGACGATCGAGCATGACGGCCGCACCGAGAAGGTGACGACGATCCAGGCCTCGGTCGGCAACGGGCGCCACTACGGCGGCGGCATGACGGTGCAGGAGGACGCCACCGTCGATGACGGGCGGCTCGATTTCTACAGCCTGGAGGTCGCCCATTGGTGGCGGCTGATCGCGCTGCTGCCGGCCCTGCGCCGGGGCACCCACGGCAAGGCGGCGGACGTGCGCGCCTTCGAGACGACGGAGTTGGTGCTGACGACCCGCAAGCCGCGGGCGGTGAACACCGATGGCGAACTCACCACCTGGACGCCGGCGCGTTTCAAGGTCGTGCCGAAGGCGGTGCGCGTGCTCGCGCCGCCGAACGCCGGACCCGGCGCCACGAGCCGCTTTCCCCTTCCCTTCTGAACCGACGGACTGCCCGTGGACAGCCTGCTGCAACTCGCCGCCGATCCGACCGCCTGGGCGGCGCTCGCGACCCTCGTGGTGATGGAGGTCGTGCTCGGCATCGACAACCTGATCTTCATCTCGATCCTCACCAACAAGCTGCCCGCCGAGCATCAGAGCCGCGCCCGGCGCATCGGCATCGGCCTCGCGCTGATCCTGCGGCTCGCCCTGCTCGGCACCGTGGCCTGGATCGTCCACCTGACCGAGCCGGTCTTCGAGGTCTTCGGAAAAGGCTTCTCCTGGCGCGACCTGATCCTGATCGCGGGCGGTCTGTTCCTGCTGTGGAAGGCGACCAAGGAGATCCACCACAGCGTCGATCCGAGTCCGGAGGAGAAGCCCGGCAGTCAGGCGGCGATCGGCTTCGGCTCCGCCATCGTCCAGATCCTGATCCTCGACCTCGTCTTCTCGATCGACTCGATCATCACGGCGGTCGGCATGACCGACCACGTCGCGATCATGGTGATCGCGGTTCTCGCCGCGGTCACGGTGATGCTGATCGCCGCCGACCCGCTCTCGCGCTTCATCGCCGCCAACCCCACCGTGGTGATGCTGGCGCTCGGCTTCCTCATCATGATCGGCATGACGCTGCTCGCCGAAGGGTTCGGGGCGCATGTGCCGAAGGGCTACATCTACACCGCCATGGCCTTCTCGGCGGGGGTGGAGGCCCTCAACATGCTGGTCCGGCGCCGGAGGCGGAAGGCGCCGACGGGCAAGGCCTGAAGCGCGGCAGTTTTCCCGTGAAAACCCCGGGCGGCGGACGGGCCATCAGCCGCGATGCGGTCGATTCGAGCGAGGCGGTCAACCGACGGTAAGGCAGCGCGGCCGAAGTCCGGCGGCTTCGGCCCGCACGGTAAGGGTCCGTTTACGCCGAACCGGTCGCTTGATCCGATTGACCTGATCCCAGGCGACCGCCCCATGCGCTTCCTGCTCGCACCGGCCCTGCTCGCCGCCGCGTGCGGCTCCTCCCTGGCCGCCGCACCCTCGCCGTTCCGCGCGGCCCTCGCGGCGGCCGGCGGCTGCGGCGCGCACCGCGTCCTCGCGGAGGAGAGGCTCGGCCGGCTCGACGCCGTCGCGGCGCCCGCCGTTCCGCAGGGCGAGGCCGACCTGTTCGGAAAGCCCGCGGGGCGGTGGACCGAGGACGAGATCCGCGACGCCCTCTCCGTCTTCGCCGCCTGCGAGATCCGCTCCGGGCCGGCCGGCACCGGGCGGAGCGAGCGCCTCGCCCGCGAACTGCGCGGCCTGGACGCGGCCCTGCGCCGGGCCATCGTCGTCGGGCATGCCCGCGCCCCTCTCGACGCGGGCGAGGAGCAGGCGCCGCACGGATCCGGCCGCAGCGGCGCCCCGGCCGGGGCGACCCGGCTGCGGCAGGGCTCGGCCTTCACCCCGGCCCAGCGGAGCGCCGCCGCACCGATCGGCCCGAGACCCGTCGCGGCGCCCGGCGACACCCCGCAAGCGGAAGCCCCGCCCGCGGTTGCCGCGATCCCGGCAGCCTTTCCCGCTGCCTGGGACGACGCGCCCCCCGCCCGAACCGTGCACCCGCAGCCGGCGGCCGCCGATCCGGCGCCGGCCGAACCGCCCCGCCAGGTGCCGGTGGCCGCGCACCGGCCGCCGACGCAGCGGACGCCGTGTCCGCTCGGCCTCGCCACCTTCGCGCTGCTCCAGGCCGAGATGCCTCTCTCCGAGGTCGAGGACCTGCTCGGCTGCCGCGGCACCCTCGACGCCGCCACGACGATCCCCGGGCTCGGCGCCTTCGAGACCTATCTCTGGTCGGACCGCGGTGGCGGCACCACCGTCACGCTGGTCTTCCAGAACAAGCGCCTGCGCTCCAAGGCGCAGCGCGGCCTCGGCGCGGAGGCCGGGCGCGGCGGCTGATACGGTTTCCGGTTGATTACTTCGGTGCGGCCTCTCGTCATTCCGGGGCGCCGAAGGCGAACCCGGAATCCATGACTGGCCTGGACGCCATATTCCAGCCGCGCATCACGGGTGGATCCCGGGTTCCGCTGCGCGGCCCCGGGATGACGGGGGTTGGGGCTGAACCGAAGCGATCGACCGGAAGCGGTATGAGTCCGCAACCTCGCCGGGCAGGTCGCGTGCTGGATCGCTTCGGCTTCGCCTCGCGATGACGGGATGGCAAAGCCCGAAGCGATCGCCCGGACACGGGATCAGCCGACCTCCCCGCGCCGCCTGAGCAGCGGGCAGATGCCCTCGCATTTCGAAAAGCCCGGCAGGCCGTGCCGCAGGCAGCAGATCCGGCGGCGCGGCGCGTCGAAGCCCGCCACCGCGTCGGCCCGCATCAGGGTGAGCGCCGCGCAGGCGTCGCGCGGCCAGCGCAGGGCCTCAAGGGCCTCGCTCGCGTCGCCGGCCCGCTCCGGGTCCTCCCGCGCGATCGTCTTGAGCGTCCAGAACAGGTGGCCGCCCGCATTCTCCCACAGGAGCCGCGCCGAGAGCCCCGTCCCGGCCCGCAGGGCCTCGATCGCGGGCGCGACGCTCTCGGCGAGCAGCCGATCGACCTGGGCCGGAAGCGGGGAGGGGAGTGCTGCCCCCTGTGCGAGATGGAGGGTCTCCGGCAGGCCGGTCTCCGGCGCCAGGCGGATCGCCTCGATCACCAGGGTCCTCCCGAGCCGCGCGCCGGCCGCCAGGGTCGGCGCGATCAGCGCGGCGAAGAGGTAGGCGCTCCACAGCGAGGCCGCCGCCTTCCGCTCGGCGCCGGGATGGGCATCGGCGAAACGGGCGATCCCGTCGGAGACCGCGCCGCCGGGCGCCAGGTCCGACAGCGCGCAGGCTGCGGGATCGGGGTCGCGGCGAAGCCGGCCGGAGAAGAGGGCGAAGGCCCCGGTCAGGGCGCCGTCGAGACTCTCTTGAACGAGGCTCTCTTGAACGAGGCTCTCTTGGGCGAGGCTCACCTGGGCCACGATCTCTTGGGCGAGGATGTTTCGTGCGACGACGGTCAGGGCGGACTTCGCCTCACCAGCGATAGATCAGGCTCGCGTAGAACTGCCGGGGCTGGCCGCGATAGCAGGCGCCCGCCTGGCAGTTGAAATAGCGGCGGTCGAACGCGTTGTTCACGTTGACCTGAAGTCGCATCCCTCTCAGCCGCGGATCGACCTTGGCGAAGTCGTAGGCCGCCACCGCGTCGAACAGCGTCACGGTCGAGTTGCGGAAGCTGCCCGGCACCTCGTTGGCGGGGCTGGTGCCGGCGTAGCGGACGCCGCCGCCGAGACTCAGGCCGAACAGCTCGGTGTCGGGCTGGAAGGCGTAGTTGGCGAAGGCGGTGACGGTGTTGGCGGGAATCCCCGAGAGCGGGATGCCGACGGAGTCCGGCGCGCCGGGATTGCGGGTCGTGCGGATATCGACGTGGCTGTAGGAGGCCAGCACGTTGATGCCGGGGCCGAGATTGGCGGTCAGCTCCAGCTCGGCGCCTTTCGACCGCACCTCGCCGATCGCGGCCTGGAACAGGATCGGGTTGACCGGATCGGGCCGCAGCACGTTCGACTGCGTGATGTCGAACACCGCCATGTTGAGGAACACGTTTTGGCCCGGCACCTGGGTCTTGATGCCGGCCTCGAACTGCTCGCCGGTCGTCGGCTGGAAGGCGGCTCCGTTCCGGTCGAAGCCGAGCTGCGGCGCGAAGGTCGTGGCGAAGCTCGCGTAGGGGACGATGAAGTCCGTCAGCAGGTAGTTGGCGCCGACGCGGTAGGAGAAGGCGCGGTCGCTGGTGACCGAGGGGCCGGTGGCCGAGGGGGCGCTGTAGCTCTCCGTGAGCTGCGAAACCTGATCGTGGCGCCCGGTCAGGGTGAGGATCAGCGATCCGATCCGCGCCTGATCCTGCACGTAGGTGCCGAGCTGCTCGATGCGCTGGCGCGAGGCGCCGGTGAGCGCCGGCGTCGGGATGAACTGCGCGCCGTAATTCGGGCGGATCAGGCCGCCGATCTGCAGATCGGGCACGACGAGGAAGCCGCGCCGGTCGGTGTAGCGTGAATTCGTGTAGTCGATGCCGGCGATCAGGGTGTGGGCGACCGGGCCGGTGGTGAAGCGGGTCTCGAGCTGGTTGTCGAGGGAGAGCGTGTCGAGGGCGTTGGTGATGCGCCCGTTCGAGCGGCCGGCGGTCTGGAGATCGGGGCTGATCGTGTCGATCTGTGTGTATCTCAGGTCGCCGAAGACGTTGTAGTAGCGGAAGTTCTGCCGGAACACGACGTCCGGGCCGAAGCGGTGCTCGAAGGCGTAGCCGATGCGGTATTGCCGCGTGGTGTAGTCCTGGAAAGCGGGATCGCCCGAGAACAGGTTCGTCTTCTGGAAGCGCGGATCGGCGAAGTTCGAGTAGAACGAGGCGTTGCCCGGCACGGTGTTGTCGAGATACTCGGCCAGCACCGTCAGGCTGGTATCGGCATCGGGCCGCCACGTGAACGCGGGCGCGATGAAGTTCCGGTCCTCGCGGCCGCCGGGCAGGAAGCTGTCGCTCTGCCGGAACAGGCCGGTGAGGCGGTAGGAGAGCTGCCCGTCGGTCTGCTCGATGGGGCCGCCGAGATCGAAGGCGCCCTGGTAGCGGTCGTACTTGCCCCGCTGCAGCCAGACCTCGCCGAAGGGCACCGGGGTCGGGCGCTTCGAGGTGACATCGACGATGCCGCCCGGCGTGCCGAGGCCGTAGAGGCCGGCCGCCGGCCCGCGCAGGATCGTCAGGGCGTCGAGGCCGTAGGGCTCGACGCGGGGGATGGCGAATGGGGCGGAGGGCTGGCGCAGGCCGTCGCGGTAGATGCCGATATTCGTGACGTCGAAGCCGCGGATATAGAACGCGTCGAAGCGCGGATCGAAGCCGAACACGTTCGAGGAGACGCCCGGCGTGTAGGCGATCGCGTCGTTCAGCGTCTGGACGTTGCGGTCGTTGAGCTGCTCGCGGGTAACGACGGAGACCGAGGCCGGCGTCTCGATGATCGGCGTGTTGGTCTTGGTCGCCGCCGCGCTGCCCCTGGCCGTGTAGCCGACGACCCCCGTCGGGCCGCCGCCGCCGCCGCCGCTCGTCGCCG
>NZ_BPRD01000221.1 GCF_022179745.1 Methylorubrum podarium | reverse complement strand
CCACGCCCATTGCGACGTGCTCGTCATCGGCGGCGGCCCGGCCGGCCTCTCGGCGGCGCTCGCCGCGGGCCGCTCCGGCGCGCGGGTCATCCTCGTCGACGAGGACTTTTCGATCGGCGGCCGCCTGCTGGCCGAGCGGCGCGAGATCGATGGCGAGAGCGGGGCCGACTGGGCCGCCCGCGCGGTGGCCGAGCTGGAGAGCCTGCCCGAGGTGCGCATCCTGTCGCGCACCACCCTGTTCGGCGTCTACGATCACGGCGCCTACGGCGCGGTCGAGCGGGTCTCCGACCATCTCGCGATCCCGGCCGCCCACGCCCCGCGCCAGCGGCTGTGGCGGATCGTGGCGCGCCGGGCAGTGCTCGCCGCCGGCGCGATCGAGCGCCCGCACATCTTCGGCGGCAACGACCGCCCCGGCGTGATGCTGGCCGGCGCGGTGCGGACCTACCTCAACCGCTACGGCGTGCTGCCGGGGCGCCGCCTCGCCGTGTTCACGTCGAGCGACGACGGCTGGCGCACCGCCGCCGACATCCTGGCCGCGGGCGGCGGGCTCGCGGCGGTGATCGACACCCGCGCCGCCGTTCCCCCGGCCTTGCGCCGGATGGCGGAGGCCGCCGGCGCGCGCGTCGTGACCGGCGGATACGTCGCCGGCACCAAGGGGCATCTGGGCCTCAGCGCGATCGAGGTCGTGGACGGCTACCACAGCACCGAGACAATCGCCTGCGACGGCCTCGCCATGGCCAATGGCTGGAACCCGATCGTCCACCTCGACTCGCATCTCTCGCGTCGGCCTGTCTGGGACGAAGCGATCCACGCCTTCGTGCCGGGCGCCCTCGCCTCCGGCATGCAGGCGGCGGGCGCCGCCGCCGGGCGCTTCACCCTCGCCGAATGCCTGGAGACCGGCGCCCAGGCCGGCGCCGAGGCGGCGACCGAGTGCGGCTTCACCGCCACGGCCGAGACCGCTCCGAAAACCGATCCGGAGAGCGTGGATCACACCCCGCTCTGGCGCGTGCCCAAGCCCCGCGGAAAAGCCTTCGTCGATTTCCAGAACGACGTGGCCGCCTCCGACGTCGAACTCGCCCACCGCGAGGGGTTCCGCGCGGTCGAGCTGCTGAAGCGCTACACCACGCTCGGCATGGCGACCGACCAGGGCAAGACCTCGAACCTCGCCGGCCTCTCGATCATGGCCGAGCTGACGGGCAAGGACATCCCGAGCGTCGGCACCACGGTGTTCCGCCCGCCCTTCACCCCGGTCGCCATCGGTGCCTTCGCCGGCCACCATCGCGGCAAGGCGTTTCGCGCGACCCGCCACGTCCCGTCCCATGCCTGGGCCGAGGAGAACGGGTGCGTCTTCGTCGAGACCGGCCTGTGGCTGCGCCCGGCCTACTTCCCCCGCGCCGGCGAGACCGACTGGCTCGACACGGTGGTGCGGGAGGTCGAGACCGTGCGCGCCCGCGTCGGGGTCTGCGACGTCACCACGCTCGGCAAGATCGACATCCAGGGCCGCGACGCGCTGGCCTTCATCGAGCGGGTCTGCGCCAACCCGTTCGGCACGCTCCCCGTCGGCAAGGCCCGCTACGCCGTGCTGCTGCGCGAGGACGGCTTCGTCATGGATGACGGCACCATCGCGCGGATGGGCGAGACGCACTACGTCATGACCGCCTCGACGGCGAACGCCGCCCGCGTCATGCAGCACCTCGAATTTTGCCGGCAATGGTTGTGGCCGGAACTCGACGTGCAGCTCGCCTCGATCAGCGAGCAATGGGCGCAGTACGCCATCGCCGGCCCCCGCGCCCGCGACACCCTGCGCCGCATCGTCGATCCCGGCTTCGACATCGGAAACGAGGCGTTTCCATTCCTCGCGGCCGCCGAGATCACCGTCGGCGGCGGCATCCCGGCGCGGCTGTTCCGCATCTCGTTCTCGGGCGAACTCGCCTACGAACTCGCGGTGCCGGCACGCTACGGCGACGCGGCGTGGCGGGCGATCATGCAGGCGGGCCTGCCCTACGGCATCACCGCCTACGGCTCGGAGGCGCTCTCGGTGATGCGCATCGAGAAGGGCCACGCCGCCGGCGCGGAGATCAACGGCCAGACCACCGCCCGCGACCTCGGGCTCGGCGGGATGCTCGCCAAGAAGAAGGACTATGTCGGCCGCCTGATGAAGGAGCGCCCGGCGCTGACCGATCCGGACAGGCCGATCCTGGCGGGTTTCCGGCCGGTCGATCCGAGCGACCGGCTGCGGGCGGGCGCGCATTTCCTGCGCCTCGACGCGGAGCCGAGCCTGGAGGCCGACGAGGGCGTGATGACCTCGGTCGCCTACTCGCCGAGCCTGCGGAGCTGGATCGGCATCGGCCTGATCCGGCGCGGGACCGAGCGCCACGGCGAGCGGGTGCGGGCCTACGATCCGGTGCGCGGCGCCGACATCGCGGTCGAGATCTGCTCGCCGGTCTTCGTCGACCCCAAGGAGGAGAAGCTGCGTGTCTGAGGCGGCAACGACCCAAACGCCCGCGTCCGCTTGGCGTCCCCGCGGCGCCTGGGAGGGCGCGGCGAAGGCCGGACGGCACGGCGCGGCGGAGGGGCCGGCGGGCATCCGCCTGACGCTCCGCGACGGCATCGGTCTCGCCACGCTCGTCGCGGCGGATGGACAGGACGCCGCCTTGCGGGCGGCTCTGGCGGAGCGCTTCGGCCCCTCCCTGCCGGGGACCGGCGAGGCCGTCTTCGTCGGCGAGACCGGTCTGGTCTGGTCCGCGCCGGGCCAGTGGCTCGCGGTGGCGCCGACGCCGCAGGCCCTTCGCGACCTGCCCGAGGCCCTGCGCGGCATCGCCGCCGTCACCGACCAGAGCGACGGCCGCGCCCTGGTGCGGATCTCGGGCCCCAAGGCCCGCGCCATGCTCGCCAAGGGCGTGGCGATCGATCTGCATCCCCGCGCCTTCGGCCCGGGCCGGGCGGCGGTGACGAGCATCGCCCATATCGGCGTGCAGCTCTGGCAGCGCGATGCCGGCCCGACCTACGAGATCGCGGTGGCCCGCAGCTTCGCCGGCAGTTTCTGGCACTGGCTGGAGCACGCCGCGGCCGAGTTCGGCATCGAGGTCGAGGGCGCGTAGCGGCCGGATCAGCGCCGGCCGAAGAAGCGGTCGGCGGCGGCACCGCCCTCGGCAAGCGGCAGGATGAGGCGCCCCGTCCGGTCGATGATGCCCCATCGGCCGCCCACCATGGAGGCGGGCTCGCGCCCGTCCGGGCGGCAACCCTCGCAGACGAGGGACTCGCCGCTCGCGTCGAACGGGAAGGCCCAGTCGTAGGGCGTGGCGAGGACGAGCCGCAGGCGGCGGTCGTAGAAGGCCACCTTGCCGTCGCGCCAGCTTCGCACGAGGCCCTGCTCGAACGGGTCCGGGCCGTTGTCGAGGGTGAAGACCGGCAGCGCGAGGCCGTCGCGCCGGACCCAGAGGCAGCCGATCGTCGGCACGCGCAGTTCGGCCAATCCGCGGTCGAACGTCATCCGCGCGACATGGGCCGGGGCGACTCGGACCATTCCGCCCTCGCGCCGGGCACACGCCTCGAACCGGTCGAGCTCCCGGCGGACATAGTGGCAGGCCAGCGGGTAGGGCCCTTCGGTCCGTCCGGTCGGCGCGCCCTGCCCCGTTGCGGCGAGGGCCGCCGGAGTCGCCAGAGCGGCGAGGACGGCGACGAGGACGGCGACGCGCCGGCCCGGCGCCGGGCGCCCGCTCGGACGGTCTTCGGGGAAGGGCAGCCTCATCCGGGGTCCGGTTGGTATTGGGACCGTCGCCATCCCGATGACGGCAGCGGACCGACCGCTACCCCACCCCGGTCGGCCCGTCGATCACCCGGCGCACCCGGCGGGCCAGCTCCATCCGCTTGTAGGGCTTGTTGATGATCTCGAACTCGGTGCCGCCCGCGTCGGTGCGCTCCAGAGAGGCCTCGGCGTAGCCGGTGGTGAGGAGCACCTTGATCTTGGGCTGGCGCTCCCGCGCGGCGCGGGCCAGCATCACGCCGTTCATGCCGCCGGGCATGATCAGGTCGGTGAACAGCAGGTCGATGCGCGCCTCGCCGTCCAGGATCTCGAGCGCCGCCCTGGGCGTGTCGACCACGGTGACCTTGTAGCCGAAATCCTCCAGGATGACCCCGGCGGTGGCCGCCACGTCGGGCCGGTCGTCCACGACGAGCACCGTCTCGGTGCCGTGCCGGTCGGCGGCGCGGATCGACGGCTTGGTCTCCTCCTCGACCTTCTGGTCGGAGGCGGGGAACAGGAACCGCACCGTCGTGCCGTGCCCGACCTCGGAATAGATCCTCACCGCGCCGCCCGACTGCTTGGCGAAGCCGTAGACCATGGCGAGCCCGAGCCCGGTGCCCTTGCCCTCCTCCTTGGTGGTGAAGAACGGCTCCATGACGCGGGCCAGGATCTCGGGCGGCATCCCGATCCCGGTATCGGTCACCGAGATCATCACGTAGGCGCCGGGCGGCACCGTCTTGGTCAGCGCGGTGTCCTCGTCCTCGACCAGCAGGTTCTCGGTCTTGACCGTCACCGTGCCGCCGTCCGGCATGGCGTCGCGGGCGTTGATGAGGACGTTGAGCAGGGCGACTTCGGCCTGGGTCGGGTCGATGCGCGTCGTCCACAGGTCTGGCGCCGGCATCACCCGCAACACCACCTGCTCGCCGAGCGTGCGCTCGGCCATCTCGCCCATGTTCTGGACGAGGCCGTTGAGGTTCAGGAGCCGGCCTTCCAGCCGCTGCTTGCGGGAGAAGGCGAGGAGCTGGTGCGTCAGCTTGGCGGCCCGCTCGCTGGCATCCCGCACCGCCTCGCCCGCCCGGCGCAGGCGCGCGGCGTCGATCGTCGGATGATCGAGCAGCGCCAGCATCACCTCGTTGTGGCCGGTGATGACCTGCAGCAGGTTGTTGAAGTCGTGGGCGATGCCGCCGGTGAGCTGGCCCAGGCTCTCCATCTTTTGGGCCTGATGCAGCGATTCCTCCGCATCGCGGCGGCGGGAGACGTCGAGCTGCGAGCCGAAGAAGTAGACGAGGTCGCCCGAGCGGTTGAAGACCGGGCTCACGAACAGCGCGTTCCAGAACGAGGAGCCGTCCTTGCGGTAGTTCAGCACCTCGGTGGCGTGTTCCCGGTGCTCCCGGATCGCGTCGCGCACCTCCGCGATCGTCTCGCGGTCGGTCTCCGGCCCCTGGAGGAAGCGGCAATTGTTTCCGATCAGCTCGTCGATCGAGTAGCCGGTCATCCGGATGAAGGCCCGGTTGGCGAAGATGATCGGATTGTCCGGCTGGTGCGGATCGGTGACGATCATCGGCATGCGCGTGCGCTCGACGGCCGCGAAGAAGATGTCGTGATGCTGATCGATGACGCCGGTCGGCCCGCTGCCGCTCACCGGCGTGTTGGGGCCGGGTGCGTTGGGTTTCTCGGGCGGGCTGGGCATGAGGGCAGAGATCCCGTGGATGTGACCCACGGGACCGGATCACGCATCGCAACACGATGGCACCGGACGAGGTTCCCAGGAAAGCCGGGCGGGGCATGATCGTCTAAGACAGAGAGTCGCATGCACAGTCATGCACAGGCGTTTGCGATCACCTTTTCGTTTCTTCGCCGCCGACTGCTTTGTATCGTTTCATACAATATAACGTAGAGCATTGTCCCGAACGGCGATTGCCGGCTTGCCTGGAAAGACGGTGCTCCGAGGGGCGCGGCACCGAAGCGGCGATGCTGCCCCTCCCCGGTCTTCCTCCGCGTCGAGGGCGTCTCCGCCGTCCTTGCGCGGCTCAGCGAAAGCAATCCAGTCCGCGACATCTCCGAAAAGGTCGCGCACTGGATCGCTTCGGCTGAAGCCTCGCGATGACGGAGACCGGCAAAGCCCGAAGCGATCGGCCGGAGGCGGTCTCAGACGTGGATCGCCCGCTTGTCGACGGCGAGCGCCGCTTCCTTGACCGCCTCGGTCAGCGTCGGGTGGGCGTGGCAGGTGCGGGCGATGTCCTCGGCGGAGGCGGCGAACTCCATCGCCACGGCGACCTCGGCGATGAGGTTGCCGGCATCGGCCCCGACGATGTGCACGCCGAGCACGCGATCCGTCTTCTCGTCGGCGAGGATTTTGACGAAGCCGTCGGTGGTGCCGTTGGCCTTGGCCCGGCCGTTGGCGGTGAAGGGGAACTTGCCGGCCTTGTAGGGGATGCCGTCCTTCTTCAGCTCCTCCTCGGTCTTGCCGACCGAGGCGACCTCCGGGAAGGTGTAGACCACGTTCGGGATCACGCCGTAATTCACGTGGCCCGACTGCCCGGCCAGGATCTCGGCGACCGCGACGCCCTCGTCCTCCGCCTTGTGGGCGAGCATCGGCCCGGCGATCACGTCGCCGATGGCGTAGATGCCGGTGACGTTGGTGGCGTAGTGGCTGTCGGTCTCGATGCGGCCCTTGTTGTCGGTCGCCACGCCGACCGTCTCCAGCCCGAGCCCCTCCGTGTAGGGCACGCGGCCGATGGCCACGAGCACCACGTCGGCCTCGATCTTTTCCGCCTCACCGCCTTGAGCCGGCTCGACGGTGACGGTCGCGCCGCCCTTCTTGCCGATCTCGACGCCGGTCACCTTGGTCGAGAGCTTGAAGACCATGCCCTGCTTGGCCAGGATGCGCTGGAACTGCTTGCCGACCTCGCCGTCCATGCCCGGCAGGACGCGGTCGAGATACTCGATCACCGTCACCTCGGCGCCGAGCCGGCGCCAGACCGAGCCGAGTTCGAGCCCGATCACCCCGGCGCCGATGACGACGAGGCGCTTGGGCACCGCGCCGAGTTCGAGCGCGCCGGTGGAGGAGACCACCGTCTTCTCGTCGATCGCGACGCCGGGCAGCCGCGTCACGTCGGAGCCGGTGGCGATGACGATGTTCTTCGTCTCCAGCATCTGGTTGCCGCCGTCGTCCGAGATCACCTCGACCCGGCCGCGGCCGCATCGCCGGCGCCGGCCGGGTCGAGGTGAT
>NZ_BPRD01000220.1 GCF_022179745.1 Methylorubrum podarium | reverse complement strand
TGGGGGTGGTGCAGGAGGCACCGCCGCGCTCGATCCGGCACCACCCCCACCTCCTGCCTCCTCCCCACAAGGGGGAGGAGAGGGTGCGATGCTCGAGGTGATCAGCCGGAAACGGTGCGACAGGTCGCCCGCCCGCTCAATGCAGCGTCCCCTCCCCCGGCTCGGAAGGACCGTCGGACTCGGCGATCGCCTCGGCGAAGGGAAATTCCAGGACCACGTCCCCGGCCTCGTCGGTGACGACGAGGATCGCCGCGACGAGACGCGGATCGCTGCCCTCGTCCCCCAGACTGTCCCGGATCGTCGCCCGCGCCACCCGCCACGCCTGATCGGCATCGCGCAACTCCACCCCCTCCTCGTCGGTGAGCGTGTCGGCGGCGATGCGGGTGTGGAAGAAGTAGCGCGGCACGGGATATGCGGGGCTGACCTGAGTTGGACTGACTTGAGTTGAGCCTACTTGGGCTGGGACTGGCCCTGCTGCGGATCCTGCTGTCCGCCGGCCTTGTCCTTCTTGTTGGCCTCGTGGTGGCCGATGGCGCAGCCCGCGGCGGCGCCGGCCTTGCCGTGGCCGGCCATGCTGCCCGCCGCACCGCCGACGACGGCGCCCTTGAGGCAGCCCTTGGCCTCGGCCGGACCGGCGAGGGCCGCAACGCCGAGGGCGAGAACGGCCGCAGTCAGAATCGGATGCTTCATCGCGTGAGCCTCTCGTTGACGCATCGCCGCGGTCACTGTCGCTCCGCTCGATGCGATCGGGTGAGACGCCAACCGTGCGATGACGGCATCCGTTCCGCGGAGGCTCAGGCGGCCACCCGGCCCTCGAGCGGGAACACCTTGGCCGGGTTCATCAGCCAGGCCGGATCGAACACGTTGCGCACCCGCATCTGCTGTTCGAGATCCGCTTGCGCGTACTGGAAGCGCATCAGCTCGCGCTTCTCGATGCCGACGCCGTGCTCGCCGGTGAGGCAGCCGCCGACCTCGACGCAGAGCTTGAGGATCGCGTCGCCCGCGGCCTCCGCCTTCTGCAGCTCGCCGGGCTTGTTGATGTCGAACAGGATCAGCGGGTGCAGGTTGCCGTCGCCGGCATGGAACACGTTGGCGACGCGAAGCCCCTGTTCGGCGCAGATCGCCTCGATGCGTTCCAGCACGTGGCCAAGCTGGCCGGTGGGGATCGTGCCGTCCATGCAGATGTAGTCGGAGATGCGACCGGTGGCGCCGAAGGCGGACTTGCGGCCCTTCCAGATCGCGGCGGACTCGGCCTCCGACTTCGAGACGCGGATGCTGGTGGGGTTGAAGCGCGCGGCGATGGCCTCGATGCGGGCCAGCATGTCCTCGCATTCCTCGTCCGACCCCTCGACCTCGATGATCAGCATCGCCGCGGCGTCGCGCGGGTAGCCGGCCTTGGCGAAGTCGTCGGTGATGAGGATCGCCTCGCGGTCCATGTACTCGATGGCGACGGGGATGATGCCGGCGGCGATGATCGCCGCGGTGCAGGCGCCCGCATCCTCGACCGAGGAGAAGCCGACCAAGGCCGGGCGCGCGCCCTCCGCCGCCCGCAGGATGCGCACGGTGGCCTCGGTGACGATGCCGAGCTGCCCTTCCGAGCCGCAGATCAGGCCGAGCAGGTCGTAGCCGGGGGCATCGAGGTGCTCGCCGC
>NZ_BPRD01000219.1 GCF_022179745.1 Methylorubrum podarium | reverse complement strand
CCTCGCCGACGAGGGCTGCGAAGGTCGGCACCTCGGGCAGCGGAAAGTCACCGGCCGGGCGGTTGGTGCGCAGCCGCTCCAGGATGGCGTCGCGGGCGCTCACGCGTCGGTCCCCTTCTTCATGCGGTTCTGCCGGTACCACGCGTGGAAGCTCTGCCGCGGAGCGTGGGGCATCTCGCGCTTCTTCCCCCAGGTGTTGGCCGGATTGTAGACGGCGAAGCGCGGCAGCACGCGCAGCGCCGAATCGGCCGTCTGGATCGCGGCGCGGTAGGCGGCGGGCCGGCTCAGCACGGCGCCGGCCGCCTTCATCATGCCCTGCTTCAGGAGCGGGATCTGGTGCTCCTCGGCCAGCACCTTGCGCCACGCGAAGATCTGCTCGTGGATGTTGATCTTCACCGGGCAGACGTTGGTGCAGGAGCCGTTCATGGTCGAGGAGAACGGCAGGGTCGAGTATTTCCGCTTGTTGAAGGTCGGGTCGATGATGAGCCCGATCGGGCCGGAATAGGTCGCACCGTAGGAGAGGCCGCCGGAGCGCCGGTAGACCGGGCAGGTGTTCATGCAGGCGCCGCAGCGGATGCATTTGAGCGAGGTCCAGAACTCCTCCATCCCCAGCCGCTCGGAGCGGCCGTTATCGACCAGCACCATGTGCATCTCGGTGCCGGCGCGCGGCCCGCGGAAATGCGAGGTGTACTGCGTGATCGGCGAGCCCAAAGCCGAGCGCGAGAGCAGGCGGATGAACACGCCGAGATGCTCGACGCGAGGAATCAGCTTCTCGATTCCGATCGAGTGGATCTGCAGCGGCGGCACGTTGCCGGAGAGGTCGGCATTGCCCTCGTTGGTGCAGGTCACCACCGTGCCGGTCTCGGCGATGGCGAAGTTGCAGCCGGTCAGCCCCGCATCGGCCTTGAGGATCAGCGGGCGCGTGGTCTCGCGCTGGCTCTCGGCGAGGTAGTGGGCGTCGTCGTTGTCGGGATCGGTGCCGAGCGTCCGGGCGAAGACGTCGGCGACGTCGAGGCGCGTCTTGTGGACCGCCGGCATCACCACGTGGCTCGGCTCCTCCTCGTCGAGCTGCTGGATGCGCTCGCCGAGATCGGTCTCGATCACGTCGATGTCGTGGGCCGCCATGAAGTGGCGGAAGCCGCACTCCTCGGTGAGCATCGACTTCGACTTCACCAGCGACTTCGCGCCGTGCTTCCTCAGGATGTCGAGGACGATGCGGTTGTGCGCCGCCCCGTCCTCGGCCCAGTGCACGTGGACGCCGTTCGCCTTCGCCGCGGCCTCGAACTGTTCGAGGTAGCGGTCGAGATGGGTCAGGGTATGCGTCTTGATCTGCGAGGCGAGCTCGCGCAGCTCCTCCCACTCCGGAATGCCGTGGGCGGCGACATCGCGCTTGCGGCGCACGTCCCAGAGGCGCTCGTCATGGGCCTTCTGGTGCAGCGGCGCGGCGAGGAAGCGCTCCGCGGCCTCGGCCTGATCGATCGGCTTGTTGCCGCGCACTTTCGCGCCGCGGGGCTGCGGCTCGCGCGGGGCGTCGGCGCGGATCGGCTTCGAGGCGGCTTCGGCGTGCTGAAGGCGCTCGCCGGCGGGGCCGCGCTCGCTCTCGTCGGAGGGGGCACGCACCTCGCGATGAAGCACGTCCTCGGTCTGGCGCGGGGTCAGGTCGTCGGCGCTCATGCGGCGGCTCCGTTCAGCACCTGGGCGATGTGGATGTATTTCAGCGGCACGCCGAGGCGCTCGGCGCAGCCCTTCTGATGCATCAGACAGGAGGAATCGGCGGAGACGACGTACGCGGCGCCGGCGCGGGCCTGATCCGTGACCTTGTCGTAGCCCATCTTGGCGGAGACGGCCGGCTCGAACACCGAGAAGGTGCCGCCGAAGCCGCAGCACTCGTCGGGCCGGGTCAGGTCGACGACCTCCAGCCCCCTCACCTTCTTCAGAAGGTTGAGCGGCTTGGAGAAGAACGGGCGGTTCAGCTCGGTCGGCCGCGCATGGCCGATGCCGCGGAGCGCATTGCAGTTCGAGTGGTAGGCGACCTTGTGCGGAAACGACGCCCAGGGCAGGTCCTCGATCTTCAGCACGTCGTGCAGGAACTCGACGAGTTCGAAGGTCTTGGCCCGCACCGCCTTCACCTCGTCGGTCTGCGGGATCGCGGTGAGGTGCTCGCGCACCTGATGCACGCAGGAGCCGGACGGGGCGACGACGTAGTCGAAGCCCGAAAAATTCCTGACGAACAGCGCCTCGGTCGCGGCGGCCTCCTGGTGACAGCCGGTATTCGTCATCGGCTGGCCGCAGCAGGTCTGATCGTAGGGATATTCGACGGTGAGGCCGAAGCGCTCCAGCAGTTCCAGCGTGGCGATGCCGACCTCCGGCTCGAAGGCATCGACGTAGCAGGGGACGAACAGCCCGATCCGCATGGCACTCTTCGATCGCGGTTTCAGCCGAGCGCGCGGCCCTTTCACCTTGGAACGGTTTCAAGCCGGCAGGGGCTGCATACGCCTCCGATCCCGGGTTTCCAAGCGCGCGGTGCGCGCGCCGGTCAGTTGGTCACGGGCGCGGCCCGGCCGGCGGCGCGGATGCGGCCCAGAACGCTGGCGTAGTTCTCCGGCGTCAGGATGCCGACGAGCTTGTCGCGGATCACCCCGTCGGGCCCGATAATGAAGGTTTCCGGCACGCCGTAGACGCCGAGATCGATTCCGGCGCGGCCGCTCGTGTCGGCGCCGACCGCGGAGAACGGCAGGCCGTGGCGCTCCAGCCAGCGCCGCCCGGCATCCCCCGGATCCTTGTAATCGATGCCGACGAGTCGGATGCCGGGCTCCTGCGCCAGGCGCATCAGCATCGGATGCTCAACCTGACACGGGGCGCACCACGAGGCGAAGACGTTGAGAACGGTCACTTGCCCCTTCAGGTCCGCGCTCGACAGGCCGGGCACCGGCTTGCCGTCGGCCTGCAGGCCGTTCACCGGCCCGAGCGCGAAGCTCGGCACCGGCTTGCCGATGAGCGCCGAGGGCAGCGCCTGCGGGTCGGCGCCCGAGCGCAGCCGCACGAAGAAGGTCACCGCCAGCACGGCGAAGACGACGACCGGCAACAGGACGAGGAGCGAGCGGCGGGGACGCTCGCCGGTGCCGGGCGGGATCGCCCCGGAGCCCTGCGCGCTCACGGCCGCCCTCCCCTGTCGTCCTGAAGCTCGGCGAGCGCGCGGCGCTGCGCCCGCCCGTCCCACCAGCCGTTGAGAATCAGCGCACCGAGCACCAGGGCGGCGAAGCCGTAGGAGCCGGCGATGAAGGGGGCGTAGGGTCCGAAGTCCATGCTCGATCTCAGATCGCCTGTCCGACGGGAAGGGTCGCGGCGGCGCGGGTGACGGGAACGGTCTCCTGCGCACCGGCATCGAGCCGCTCGGCCTGCCGGATCAGCAGCGTGCGGACACGGCGGCGATAGATCTCGGTGCGCATCGCCTGCAGATGCAGGGTGACGCCGAGCAGCGTCATCGCCAGCACCATCTCGAGCAGCGGGTAGAGCATCGAGGAATCGATCGAAGAGCCGCCCATGCGCAGGATCGAGGCCGGCTGGTGCAGCGTCGACCACCAGTTCACCGAGAACTTGATGATCGGCAGGTTCACCGCGCCGACCAGCGTCAGGATCGAGACCGCGCGCGCGGCCCGGCTCGGATCCTCGATGGTCCGCCACAGGGCGATGATGCCGCAATAGATCAGGAACAGCACGAGCATCGAGGTCAGGCGCGCGTCCCAGACCCAGTAGGTGCCCCACATCGGCTTGCCCCAGAGCGAGCCGGTGACGAGGCAGATCAGGGTGAAGGCCGCGCCGATCGGCGCCGCGGCGCGCTGCGACACGTCGGCGAGGGGATGGCGCCAGACCAGCGTGCCGATCGCTGACAGGGTCATCGCCCCGTAGAAGCCCATGCCGAGGATCGCGGCGGGGACATGCACGTACATGATCCGCACGGTGTCGCCCTGCTGGTAATCGGGCGGCACCACGAAGAAGGTCAGGTACAGCCCGGCCGCGACGAGCAGGCCGGAGACGGCGGCGAGCCAGGGCAAGGCCGCGCCCGACCAGCGCAGGAAGTGGCCCGGATGGGCGAGGCGATTCCAGAGGGCGGTCCACATGGACGCTTCCATACCCAAGAGTGCACTGCAGCGGCAATGCGCGCCAACGTCCCGGCAGGCCGGTGCCGCGCAAGTCGGCGCGTTGCGGAACATTTGTGCAGCGCCCGGCCGGAACGGCCCGTAATCTCGCAACTTACCGGCTTACCTCGTCCGAATTCTGCTCCCCGGGCCGAGAGAACCACGTTGCAGGCCGTTCCATGCTGATCAAGACCGGGTACGACATCACCTTCGAGACGGACGCCGCGACGCCGATGTCGCTGCTGCTGAGCGTCCACCCCTCGCGCCAGGGCGATCTGCGCAGCCCCGAAACCATCCGGTTCGACCCGCCGATTCCGCAGCGGCAGTCGCTCGATGCCTTCGGCAACGTCTGCACCCGCATCGTCGCGCCGGCCGGCCGGCTCGCGATCTCGGCGGATTTTCTGGTGGCGGATTCAGGGTTGCCCGACCCGGTCGTGCCGGACGCCGCCCAACTGCCGGTGGACGCCCTGCCGGACGACGTGATGCTCTACCTGATGGCGAGCCGCTACTGCGACACCGACCGACTGTGCGGGCTCGCGTGGCAGCTCTTCGGACACACGCCGGAAGGCTGGGCGCGGGTCCAGGCGATCGTCGATCACGTGCATGAGCGGATCCGCTTCGACTATATGCAGGCCGACGCCACGCGCACCGCTTTCGACGGCTATCATCAGCAGGTCGGCGTCTGCCGCGACTTCGCGCATCTCGCCATTGCCTTCTGCCGCTGCATGAACATCCCGGCGCGGTACTGCACGGGCTATCTCGGCGATATCGGCGTGCCGGCCGTGCCCGATCCGATGGACTTCTCCGCGTGGTTCGAAGTCTATCTCGGCGGACGCTGGTACACCTTCGATGCCCGGCACAACACGCCGCGGATCGGCCGGATCGTCATGGCACGCGGCCGCGACGCGACGGATTGCGCGATCTCCACGAGCTTCGGAACGGCCCGGCTGGTCGCGTTCGCGGTCCACACCGACGAGGTCGCGGACGGGACGACGGCCGATCTGATGCGGGCGGCCTAGCGTCAGACCAACAGCCGGTCGGCCACCGCCTCGGCCAGCGAGAGCGAGGAGGTCAGGCCCGGGCTCTCGATCCCGAAGAGCTGGACCAGCAGCGGCATTCCGTGCTCGGCCGGGCCGTCGATGCGGAAATCCGCCGCCGGCTCGCCGGGACCGCTGAGCTTCGGTCGGATGCCAGCATAGTCGGGCATCAGGCGCCCGTCGGGCAGGCCGGGCCAGTAGCGCCGGATCGCCGCCTCGAACCGTTCGGCCCGGGCCGGATCGACCGTGTAGCCCGGCGCCTCCACCCATTCGACGTCGGGCCCGAACCGCATCCGGCCGGCGAGGTCCAGGGTCAGGTGGATGCCCAAGCCTCCCTCGACCGGCGCCGGGTAGATCAGACGCGTGAAGGCGGGACGGCCGCCGCACCCGAAATAGCTGCCCTTGGCCAGCACCTGTCGGGGTACGCCGGTTGGTGGCAACCCCTCGATCCGGCGGGCGAGCGCCTGCGCGCCGAGGCCGGCGGCGTTGACCAGGCCATCGACCTCCAACCGGTCCGGCGCTGCGCCGCCGAAGCGGACCTGCCAGCGCCCCTCCCGTCGCTCGGCGGCCTCGATCGGGGTGTGCAACGCCAGAACGCCGCCGGCATCCTCGATATCGCCGAGGAGGGCGAGCATCAGGGCATGGCTGTCGACGATCCCGGTCGCGGGCGAGTGGAGTGCCGCGACGCAGGACAGGGCCGGCTCCAGGGCGACGGCCTCGGTGCGTTCGAGCAGGACAAGGCCCTCGACCCCGTTCTCGACCCCGCGCGAACGAATCGTCTCGAGCGTCGGGCGCTCGGCCTCGCGCGTCGCCACGATCAGCTTGCCGCACAGCCGGAAGGGCACGCCGTGGCTCTCGCAGAAGTCGACGAGGCGGCGACGTCCCTCGACGCAGTGGCGGGCGCGCAGCGAGCCCGGCGGGTAGTACATCCCGCCGTGGATCACCTCCGAACTGCGGGCCGACACGCCGGTGCCGATCGCGTCGGCCGCCTCCGCGAGGATGACCGAAACGCCGCGCAGGGCGAGAGCCCGCGCGACCGCGAGTCCGACCACCCCCGCCCCGACGACGAGCACCTCCATGCCTCGGATGCCTCAAGAAACGCGCGACCGCGGGCCGTTGCGGCGCCGGCCGCGACGGTGCGGTCGATGACCGGATGACCTTGCTGGTCTCAGTTCTTGCTGTCGAGCGGACGCCCGAGCAGGCGGGCGAACTCCGCCTCGATTTCCTCCACCGAGAACGGGTTCTGGCCCTGAGCCCCCGGCTCGGACGCGTCGGCCTTCGACGGGTCCATTTTCGGCGGCTCGGGCTTGAGCGTTTCGGGTTTAGGCGTCTCGGGCTTGGGCGCTTCGGGTTTCGCAGGCTCGGGTCTCGGCGGCGCCACGAATTGAGGTGGCGCGACGGGCTTGGCCGGTGGCGCCGGCTTCGGCTCGACTTGGGGCGGATTCACCACGGGAACCGGCGCGGGTTCCGGCTTGGCCGCCGCAGCCGGCGGCGGCGCGATGGGGGCCGGTCGCGGCGGCTCGGGCGGCCGTGACGCTCCCGTGGCCGACATCGCCGCCGCGACCGGATCGGGCTCCGAGGACACGGGCTGAGCCGGTGTCGGGGCCGCCGGCGGAGGCAGGATTTCCTGGGGAGCGCCGGGCGGCGGCGTGACGGCGGACGAGGGGCGCTTCAGCGCGACCTGGAGCTGGCGCGCCATGTCGGACAGGACGGCCGGATCGACCGATCTCGGTTCACGGCTGGCCATGACCGGTGACGGCTCGGGCACGGGGGCCGGCGTGCCCGCGGGTTCGGCGCGGGGGCCGCGCTCGGACGCAACTTCCGGGCGCGGGCTGACCACGGGCGGCGCGGTGCGGCGCATCAGGCGGCTGACCGGCGTCGCCGGCCGGACCGGAGCGTCGCCGGGCGAGACCTCCGGCTCGAACAGGCCGGGATCGAGGGGCGGCGCCCGGTCGGTCGCGGGGGGGGCACCGGGAACGGCGGCCGGCACGACCTCCGGCATCGCGAAGGTCGGCGGCATCGGCGAGTCGAAGAAAGGATCGGTGCGCGGCGGCTCCAGCCCGCCGGACTCGGCGGACCCGATCTCGCCCGTACGGGCGTGCCCCTCCGGGGCGTAGCGGCTCCCCGCGCCGCGCTGGATATGGCGCTCGACCACGACGTCGTTGGGGCCGCCGACCAGAAGCAGGTGCTCGACGTTGTCCCGCCGCAGCAGGATGAGCTGCCGCTGCCGATCGAGTTCGTAGATGTCGACGATGCCGAGCCGCGGCTGGCGCCCGCGCTGGCCCGACCCCGCCGAGAGGGTGAGACCGCGCCCGGACAGCCGCATGAACAGCAGCGCCGCGATCAGAAACAGCACCAGGATGACGAGGAAGATCACCAGGAACTGCAGGGCGTAGGAGCCCTCGGAACTGAAGAACGCTTGCAAGACCCGCGTCTTTCTAAGTCGGGGCTCCGGCGTCGCCGCGCGGCCTCCAGCGATGTCCGGAGCCGGCGGGCGATGATCTCGGCCCCACGCAATACAGAGTTCGATTATCGCCGCCGCCTTGCCGCCCGGCAACAAAGGCTGACACTTCGTTAACAACTCGGTGCGGTCGAAACCGGCCATTCCCCGCCGTCGGGGCGACGTGCGGCAGAATGGGCACCCGGCAGGATTTGCCCGGTTAACGGGTCCTTAACCATGCAGGCGGCAGTTTCTGCCGGGTCCGGATCCGCGGCCTCCCGAACCGCATCGCCCGCCGGCCCGGCCTCGAGGCATCATGTCGCTCACCGACCTGCCCCTGCTCGGCATGCTGCGGACCCGGATGCACTGGCATCAGGCCCGCCAAGCCCTGCTCGCCGAGAACGTCGCCAATGCCGACATGCCGGGCTTCCGCCCGCGCGACCTCGCCGAACCCTCCGCCGCCTCCGCCGGTCTCGCCGCCCCGATCGGGGCCACCGTCGGCGGCGACGGGGTCGCCCGCACGGATTCCGCTCATATCGGGACCTCGACGAGCGCCGGGCCGAACGCCGACCCGCGCCGCTTCAAGGGCTTCGAGGTTCGCCCCTCCGGCAACGGGGTGAACCTGGAGGAGGAGATGATGAAGGCCGGCGACAACCAAGCCGACTACCAGCTCGTCGCCTCGCTCTACCAGAAGAGCCTCGACGCCCTGAAGATCGCCGTCGGCAAGCGCTGATATCCGTAAGCGGAGACCGTCATGGATTTCCTGAAGAGCCTCGGCATCGCCGCCTCCGGCCTCAAGGCGCAGTCCGGCCGGATGCGCATCATCGCCGAGAACATCGCCAACGCCGATTCGACGGCGCAGACCGCCGGCGGCGATCCCTATCGGCGCAAGATCCCGACCTTCACGAGCCGCTTCGACCGCGAGTTGAACGCCAGCGTCGTCGAGGCCGGCCGGGTTCGGCGCGATCCGACGCCGTTCCGCACCAAGCACGATCCCGGCAACCCGGCCGCTGATGCCCGCGGCGAGGTCCGCCTGCCCAACGTCAACGGCCTCATCGAGAACATGGACATGCGCGAGGCCCAGCGCTCCTACGAGGCCAACCTCAACATGGTGACCGCCACGCGGCGGATGATCTCCCGCACCCTCGAGATCCTGAAGGCGTAGCCCCGATGACGACCTCCGCCTTCGCCGCCGGCGCCTACGGCGCCGCCCAGAGCCTCGCCCGCCCGGGCGCCCCGAAGCCCGCCCAAGGCATGGCCCAGGGGCTGACGGCGCCGGGCGGCTTCACCGGCCTCCTGCAGCAGAGCCTCGACAGCGTGGCGCAGTCCGGCGCGCAGGCCGACCGCGCCGCCCTCTCGGCGGCGGCGGGCAAGGCCAACGTGGTGGACGTGGTGACCGCGGTCGCCGAGAGCGAGACCGCCCTCCAGACCCTGGTCGCGGTGCGCGACCGCGTGATCTCCGCCTACGAAGAGATCATGCGCATGCCGATCTAGCGTTTCTTTCCTCTCCCCGCGTGCCGGGAGGGGGATGCTGCCGACACTCCCAGCTGAAGCCGAAAGCCCCATGACCGGCCTTGCCATCCTCGACGTCGCCCGCGACGGCATCTTCGTCTTCCTGAAGGTGGCGGGGCCGCTGATGATCGTCGCCCTCGTCGTCGGCCTGATCGTGTCGCTGTTCCAGGCGCTGACGCAGATCCAGGAACAGACGCTGATCTACGTGCCGAAGATCGTCGCGGTGTTCGGGGTGATGCTGCTGATGCTCCCCTTCATCGGCGACGCCATGGCCGCCTACATGGCGCGGATCGCCGCCCGGATCGCCGCGGGCGGGTGATGGAACGGCAGCGCGACCTCGGACGAGCGTGTAGGATGAGCCGGCATGACCACGCCGCTCGACCTGCTGCTGCCCGGCCTCGCGGCGGCCTTCCTCATCACCTTCGCCCGGGTCGGCACCCTGATCATGCTGATGCCGGGACTGGGCGAGCAGCTCATCGCCGGCCGCATCCGGCTCGCCCTCGCCCTCCTCGTGACGCTGGTGCTGTTCCCGACCGTGCGGCCGATGCTGCCGACGGGCAACGCGGCGCTGGCGGCCCCCGCCCTGATCGGCCTCCTGTTCGGCGAGATCCTGATCGGGCTGATGCTGGGCCTGTGCGTGCGCATGATCGTCGCCGCGCTCCAGACCGCGGGCACCGTGATCTCGCAGCAGCTCGGCCTGTCCTACGCCATGACCGTCGATCCGACGATGGGCGGGCAGCAGGCGGCACTCGGCAATTTTCTGGCGCTGCTCGGCGTCACGCTCATCATGGCGACCGACCTGCACCACGTCGCCCTCGAAGCGATCGGGCGCAGCTACGTCCTGCTGCCGCCGAGCGGCGTGCCGGCCATGGCGGATGCCGCCAAGCTGGCGCTCGACGCGTTCAGCCGCGGCTTCGCCCTGGCGGTGCGGATCTCCGGGCCGTTCATCGTCTTCGGCATCCTGTTCAATCTCGGGCTCGGCGTGCTCTCCCGGCTGATGCCGCAGCTGCAGGTGTTCTTCCTCGCCGTTCCCGCCTCGGTGCTGATCGGCATGATGCTGCTCGTCGGGGCGCTGGGTCTCGTCATGGGACTGTTCCTGGACGATCTCGGCCGCTATCTCGGCGCGTTCCTCGGCCGCTGACGGTCCGCGCGCCGATCCGGAACGGGGGAGCCTGAACCGGTGTCCGACGAGACCGACGACGAGGACAAGACCGAAGACCCGACGCCGCGGCGCATCGAGCAGGCGATCGAGCGCGGCGACGTCCCGAACTCCCCCGAGATCAACACCTTCTTCATCCTGGCGGCCTTCACGCTGGCCCTGATGCTCTCGGCCCGCCCGGTGGCCGAAGGGCTGACCCGCGACATGCGCGGCTTCCTCGAACATGCCGGCAGCCTGTCCTCGGACGGGGGCACCTATCTCGGCGTCGCCGTCCGGGCGGCCTGGGTCTGCGCCAAGGCGCTCGCCGTGCCGCTCGGCATCGCGATGCTCGCGGCCATCGCCGCCGGCCTGATCCAGCACCGGCCGATCTTCACCGCCGAGAGCCTGATGCCGAAATTCGCGCGCATCTCGCCCATGGCCGGCGCCAAGCGCCTGCTCGGCATGGATGCCTGGGTCAATTTCGGCAAAGGGCTGGCCAAGATCGTCGTGGTCGGCTCGGTCGCGGGCGCGATCCTGTGGAGCGAGCACGATCGGGCCGAATCCTTCGCACAGCTCGATCCCGGCGCGGCCCTCCAGGGCACGCTCACGCTCGCGCTCAAGATGATGGGCGGCATGCTCGCGGCCTACGCCGCCATCGCGCTCGGCGACGCGCTCTACCAGCGCCACCGCTGGCACGTGCGCCTGCGCATGACCAAGGAGGAGATGAAGCAGGAGCACAAGGAGAGCGAGGGCAGCCCCGAGGTTAAGGCTCGGATCCGCCAGCTGCGCCAGGCGCGGGTGAAGAAGCGGATGATGGCCGCCGTGCCCACCGCGACCGTGGTGGTGACGAACCCGACCCACTTCGCCGTGGCGCTCCGCTACGAGGCCGGCATGGCCGCCCCCGTCTGCGTCGCCAAGGGCGTCGACTCGCTGGCGCTGCGCATCCGTGCGGTCGCCGCCGAGCACGATGTGCCGGTGATGGAGAACCCGCCGCTCGCCCGCGCCCTGCACGCCACGGTCGAGGTGGATCAGGAGATTCCCGCCGAGCACTATCGCGCAGTTGCGGAGGTCATCGGTTTCGTGCTTCGCCTGCGCCGAAGGGCCGCCTGACGCGCGATCCGCCTCCGCGTGGGACGGCGAAGTCGTTCAGGCGCCACGGTTTATGCACCATTGTCCGGCAATGCTCCGGCAAACAACGCGGCGGTCGACGACCCACGGGGCGCGAAGCGGCCAAGGTCGTCGGTGATGTGCGGTGGCCATCTGCGGCGGCCATGTGCGAGGGATGGGTAGGGCCTGATGGCTGAGGTCAGCGGACCAGCGGTGCCGGCGTCCGGTTCGATCGATCGCTCGGAGCGGCCGGGCCGGGTCGGCCTGCTGCTGATGCTGGCGGGGCTGCTCGTCGGCGCGGCGGTGGGGCTGTCCTTCGTCGCCAACGAGCAGGCGCAGCCGCTCATCCTCGCCCTGCTGGCGCTGCTCGCGATGGCGGGCGTGTTCTTCCTGTTCGCGCTCGCGATCGGCGCGCTGCAGCTCGCCGGCCCGGCCTCGCGCGACGACATCACCCGCGCCATCGTCGACGCCGCCCCCGAGGGCACGCTCGTCGTCGAGGACAACGGGCGGATGATCTACGCCAACGAGGCCTATATGCGGCTGGCCGGCGGCGACAGCTTCTCGAACCTGCGCTCCATCGAGCGCATCTTCGTCGGCGCGCCCGAGGTCTCCGAAGCCGTCTACCGGCTCGCGCAGGCGTCCCGCGACGACCGCGCCTACGCGGAAGAGATCCGGATGTCGCCCCCGCCCGGCGGCGCGCCGGACCGCGACTTCGCGTGGTACCGCATCGCCGTGCGGCCGATCCCGCGCCACCGCGGCTCCGCGGCGCTCTGGACGGTGAGCGACATCACCCACGAGCGCGAGCGCCAGGAGAACGTCTTCCAGGAACTCCAGCACGCGATCGATTATCTCGACCACGCGCCGGCGGGCTTCCTGTCGATCGATGCCGCCGGCTCGATCGTCTACATGAACGCGACGCTCGCCTCCTGGCTCGGTTACGACCTCGCGACCGTCGGCTCGGGCGGGCTCAAGCTGCTGGAGATCGCGCCCGGCGCCGACATGCTCACCACCGCGCCCGGCCTACCCGGCGAGGTGCGCACCGACCGCTACGACATCGATCTGCGCCGCCGCAACGGCCAGCCGTTGCCGACCCGGCTCTATCACCGCGTCGCCTACGGGCAGGACGGGGCGCCCGGCCCCTCGCGCACCTTCGTGCTCAACCGCTCCGCCGGCTCGGATGCCGACGAGCCGCAGCGCGCCGCCGAGGTGCGCCTCGCCCGCTTCCTCAACAATAGCCCGATCGCCATCGCCACCCTCGACCGCGACGGCCGCGTGATCCGCGCCAACGCCTCCTTCGTCCGCCTGTTCGCCGGCATGCCGCGCCAGCCGGCGGCGGAGGCCGGCCGCGACGCGCCCGATCCGATGATGCGCGATGCGGTTCTGGAGAGCGATCGCGGCGCCATCGAGAGCGCGCTCGCCCGCGCCGCCAACGGATTCGGCGGCCTCGAACCGATCGAGGTCGGTCTGTCCGGACCCGGCGAGCGCTCGGCCCGCGTGTGGATGAGCCCGGCGGATGCCGACGGGACGCAGGCCGCGGATGCCGAGGGCAAGGCCGACGGCGACCGCGAGCGGGTGATCCTCTACGCCCTCGACACCACGGCCCAGCGCCAGCTCGAGCAGCAGATCGCGCAGACCCAGAAGATGGACACGGTGGGCCAGCTCGCCGGCGGCATCGCCCACGACTTCAACAACGTCCTGCAGGCGATCATCGGCTACTCGGACCTGCTGCTCGCGAGCCACCGGCCGACCGACCACGCCTTCCAGGACATCATGCAGATCAAGCAGAACGCGAACCGGGCGGCGAGCCTGGTGCGCCAGCTGCTGGCCTTCTCCCGCCGCCAGACCCTGCGGCCGGAGGTGATGGATGTCGGCGAGGCGCTCTCCGACCTGACACTGCTGCTCAAGCGCCTGCTCGGCGAGCGCGTGCAGCTCGACTTCCGCCACGGCCGCGAGATCTGGCCGATCAAGGCCGACGTGAACCAGTTCGAGCAGGTGATCGTGAACCTCGCGGTCAACGCCCGCGACGCGATGCCCGGCGGCGGCAGCCTGACGATCCGCACCGCCAACTGCCCCGTCGACGGCGAGCGGCCGGTGGGGATCCCGGCGGGCGACCACGTGATGATTGAGGTGACCGATACCGGCGAGGGAATCCCGCCCGAGGTGCGCCAGAAGATCTTCGAGCCGTTCTTCACCACCAAGGAGATCGGCAAGGGCACCGGGCTCGGGCTCTCGACGGTGTTCGGCATCGTCAACCAATCCGGCGGCGCCATCGACGTGCAGTCGACGGTGGGCGAAGGCACCACCTTCCGCATCTACCTGCCGCGCCACGAGCCCGGCGCCGAGGCCCTGCCCGAGCCGGTGCCGCCGCCCCGGGTGACGTCCGAGCCCGAGATGCCCGCGCTCGCGAAGCCCGCCGGCTCCGACGGTGGCGAGCCGAGGCCGGATGCCGGTGTGAAGGGCGATCCGAGGCCGTCCGAGCCGGGTACGGATGCCGCCTCCCCCGTTGCGCGGGCGCCGGAGCCGCCCAAGCCGGCGACCGACCACACGGGTCAGGGCACCGTCCTCCTCGTCGAGGACGAGGA
>NZ_BPRD01000218.1 GCF_022179745.1 Methylorubrum podarium | reverse complement strand
CGGGGGAGGGTGCCCGCGCGAGCGGGCGGGAGAGGGGCCGGCTCAGGTCTTTCCGGAAGCGGCGCTCCCCTCTCCCGACCCCCTTCGGGGGCCACCCTCTCCCGCGGAGGGGAGAGGGAGGGGGCTTGCGACTTCAAGAAAATTCGCGTCACCCGCCCCGCGCGCTATAACCCCCGTCCCGCCCCGCTGCCGGACGGCGGGCCGACTTTCTCCGCCGGGGTTCGATGTCCGATACGCTGCTGACCGTCGAGGATCTCTCGGTCGCCTTCCGGGGCGGCGCGCGCGAGACGCTGGCGGTGGATCGCGTCAGCTTCGCCATCGCGCGGGGCGAGACCCTGGCGCTGGTGGGCGAATCCGGTTCCGGCAAGTCGGTGACGGCGCTGTCGATCCTGCGCCTCCTCGACGGCGCGGCGCATCACCCGGGCGGAAAGATCCTGTTCAAGGGGCGCGATCTCCTGACGCTGCCCGAGCGCGAGATGCGCGCGGTGCGCGGCGCGGACATCACCATGGTGTTCCAGGAGCCGATGACGTCGCTCAACCCGCTCCACACCATCCAGCGCCAGATTGGCGAGGTGCTGGAGATCCACCGCGGCCTGAAAGGCAAGGCCGCGCGCAAAAGAATCCTCGAACTGCTCGACCTCGTCGGCATCCGCGACGCCGAGCGGCGGCTCGGGGCCTACCCGCACGAGCTGTCGGGCGGTCAGCGCCAGCGGGTGATGATCGCCATGGCGCTCGCCTGCGAGCCCGACCTGCTGGTGGCCGACGAGCCGACCACCGCCCTCGACGTCACCGTGCAGGCGCAGATCCTGGCGCTGCTCGCCGACCTGCAGAAGCGGCTCGGCATGGCGATGCTGTTCATCACCCACGATCTCGGCATCGTCCGCCGCATCGCCACCTCAGTCTGCGTGATGCTCGCCGGCCGCATCGTCGAGGCCGGCCCGGTGGCGCAGGTCTTCACCCGGCCGCAGCACGAATACACCCGGCGTCTGCTGGCCTCCGAGCCCACCGGCCGGGCGAACCCCGTGCCCGTGCAGGCCGAGGAACTGGTCGAGGCCGGGCCGCTCAAGGTGTGGTTCCCCCTCAAGGCGGGGCTGCTCCGGCGCACCGTCGGCCACGTCAAGGCGGTCGACGGGGTGCGGCTCACGGTGCGGGCGGGCGAGACCGTCGGCGTCGTCGGCGAATCCGGCTCGGGCAAGACCACGCTCGGCCTCGCCCTGCTGCGGCTCACCGAATCCGAGGGGCCGATCGTCTTCCTCGGCCAGCGGATCGAGGATCGCAACCCGCGCGGGATGCGGCCCCTGCGCAAGGACATGCAGGTGGTCTTCCAGGACCCCTACGGCTCGCTCTCGCCGCGGATGTCGGTGGGCGACATCGTCGCCGAGGGGCTCGAAGTGCAGGGGCAGGTGAAGGGTGCCGCCGCGCGCCGCGCCCTGGTGGCGAAGGCGCTGACCGATGTCGGCCTCGACCCGGCGGCGATGGATCGCTACCCGCACGAATTCTCCGGCGGCCAGCGCCAGCGCATCGCCATCGCCCGGGCCATCATCCTGAAGCCCCGCTTCGTCGTCCTCGACGAGCCGACCTCGGCCCTCGACCGCTCGGTCCAGGCGCAGATCGTGACGCTGCTGCGCGACCTGCAGCGGGAGCGGGGCATCGCCTACCTGTTCATCAGCCACGATCTCAAGGTGGTCCGCGCGCTGTCGAACTACGTCATGGTGATGCAGCACGGGCAGGTGGTGGAGGAGGGGCCGGCCGAAGACATCTTCTCGGCGCCCAAGACCGAGTACACCCGCACCCTGTTCGCGGCGGCCTTCGAGATGGACGCAGTGACAGCTTGATGTCCATTGTGAACAGTATCGAATTTATCTCGACCGTAATTTTGTTCGGTTAAATTCTGTCAGTTGTCATGATGTTTAAAATATTGCCATCTATTTGAGGCAGGAATGTGAGAGAAAAATCAGATAACGTGTCAATTATAGGAGAGTCGAGTGATTTCTACAGCAGTTTGTTCGAAGATGAAAAATGAATTACAGTGAGTTTCGAATTTCATCAACCGAGTCGTTTGACGAATTCGATACAAATAATCAAACTATAGGCATATCGAAATTTTAGAGATTGGCAACAGTTTGGGTTTGACCAAGTTAGTGACTAAAGATATTAGACTTGAAGCTAAAAAGGCCAATGACGCCATTTCGAGTAGGCCCATAATGTGACCCGCGCGCTCCTCATCGTCCTCGATTCCGTCGGCATCGGCGGCGCCCCGGATGCGGAACACTACGGCGATGCCGGCTCCGACACGGTCGGCCACATCGCGGAGGCCTGCGCCACCGGGCGCGGCGACCGGCCCGGCCTGCGCGCGGGCCCCCTGCGCCTGCCCAACCTCGCGGCGCTGGGCCTCGGCCTCGCCTGCGAGGGGGCGACCGGCCAGGTTCCGCCGGGGCTCGCTCCGGCGGGCGCGCCGCAGGCCCTGTGGGGCCACGCCGTCGAGACCGCCGCCGGCAAGGACACGCCGTCCGGTCACTGGGAGATCGCGGGCGTCCCGGTGCGGGAGGCCTGGGGCCACTTCCCCGACACGCACCCCGCCTTCCCGGCGGAGCTGACCGCGGCGCTGATCGCGCGGGCGGGGCTTCCCGGCATCCTCGGCGATCGCCACGCCTCGGGCACCGCCATCATCGACCGGTTCGGCGCCGAGCACGTCCGGACGGGCCGGCCGATCTGCTACACCTCGGCCGACAGCGTCTTGCAGATCGCCGCCCACGAGGAGGCGTTCGGGCTGGAGCGGCTCTACGAGACCTGCCGGATCGCGCGCGAACTCTGCGACCCCTACCGCGTCGGCCGGGTGATCGCCCGGCCGTTCCTCGGCAGCGCGGCGGAGGGCTTTCACCGCACCAGCCGCCGCAAGGACTTTTCGCTGACGCCGCCCCCCGGCACGCTGCTCGACGTGCTGGACGCCGCCGGCCGCGCCGTGGTGAGCGTCGGCAAGATCGGCGACATCTTCGCCCACCGCGCCACCGGCCGCGAGATCAAGCCCGCGGGCAACGCCGCCTGCCTCGACGCGGCGCTCGACGCCTTCGCCGGCCTGCCGGATGGCGGCTTCGTCTTCCTCAACCTCGTGGATTTCGACACCGAGCACGGCCACCGCCGCGACGTGCCGGGCTACGCCGCCGAGCTCGAAGCCTTCGACGCCCGCCTCCCCGAGATCCGGGCGGCACTGCGGCCGGGCGACCTCTGCGTCGTCACCGCCGACCACGGCAACGACCCGACCTGGACCGGCACCGAGCACACCCGCGAGCAGGTGCCGGTCCTGGCCTTCGGGCCGGGATTGGCGCCGGGCTCGATCGGGCGACGCGACAGCTTCGCGGATATCGGCGCCTCGGTCGCGGCGCATCTCGGCCTGCCGCCGCTCGGGGCGGGCCGGGCGTGGTGGTGAGGCATTCCCCTCCCCTTGCGGGGAGGAGAGGGGGCGGTCAGCGCGAAAACTTCTTGTACTTCAGCTTCTTCGGGATCAGCGAATCCGTCCCGAGGCGCCGCTTCTTGTCGGCCTCGTAGTCGGAGAAGTTGCCCTCGAACCACTCGACATGGCTGTCGCCCTCGAAGGCGAGGATGTGGGTCGCGATGCGGTTCAGGAACCAGCGGTCGTGGCTGATGATCACCGCGCAGCCCGCGTAATCCTCCAGGCCCTCTTCGAGCGCCCGCAGGGTCTCCATGTCGAGGTCGTTGGTCGGCTCGTCGAGGAGCAGCACGTTGCCGCCCTTGCGCAGGGTCGCGGCGAGGTGGACGCGGTTGCGCTCGCCGCCGGAGAGCACGCCGACCTTCTTCTGCTGGTCGCCGCCCTTGAAGGCGAAGGCCGCGCAATAGGCGCGGGAATTGATCTCGCGCTTGTTGAAGTAGAGGATGTCGTTGCCGCCCGAGATTTCCTGCCAGACCGTCGCGTTCGGATCGAGCGCGTCGCGGGACTGATCGACGTAGCCGAGATGGACGCTCTCGCCGATCTCGATCGCGCCGCCATCCGGCTTCTCGACGCCGGTGATCATCTTGAACAGGGTCGTCTTGCCGGCGCCGTTGGGGCCGATCACGCCGACGATGCCGCCCGGCGGCAGCTTGAACGAGAGATCCTCGATCAGGAGCCGGTCGCCGTAGGCCTTGTTCAGGTGCTTGAACTCAATGACGTTCTGGCCGAGCCGCTCGGTGATCGGGATGACGATCTGCGCGGTGGCGTCGACCTTCTGCTGCTGCTTGGCGACCAGCTCCTCGTAGCGGGTGATGCGCGCCTTCGACTTGCTCTGGCGGGCCTTCGGCGAGGCCGAGATCCACTCCGTCTCGCGGGCGATGGCGCGCTGGCGGGCCATGTCCTCGCGGCCCTCCTGCTCCAGGCGCTTCTGCTTCTGCACCAGCCAGGAGGAGTAGTTGCCCTCGTAGGGAATGCCCTTGCCGCGGTCGAGCTCGAGGATCCAGCTCGTCACGTTGTCGAGGAAGTAGCGGTCGTGGGTGACGATCAGGATCGCGCCCGGATATTGCCGCAGGTGCCCTTCGAGCCAGTTCACCGTCTCGGCGTCGAGGTGGTTGGTCGGCTCGTCGAGCAGCAGCAGTTCCGGCTCCCATAGCAGCAGCTTGCAGAGCGCCACGCGGCGGCGCTCACCGCCCGACAGGGTCGCGACCGGCTGCTCGTCGCTCGGGCAGCCGAGCGCTTCCATCGCCTGATCGACCTTGGAATCGAGCTCCCAGAGGTTCTGGGCCTCGATCTGGTCCTGGAGGGCGGTCATCTCGTCCGCCGTCTCCTCGGAGTAGTTCATGGCGAGTTCGTTGTAGCGGTCGAGCAGCGCCTGCTTCTCGGCCACGCCCTCCATCACGTTCTCGCGGACCGACTTGTTCGGATCGAGCTGCGGCTCCTGCGGCAGGTAGCCGACGCGGGCGCCCTGCGCGACGAAGCCCTCGCCGGTCCAGTCCTTGTCGATGCCGGCCATGATCTTGAGCAGGGTCGACTTGCCGGCGCCGTTGACGCCGAGCACGCCGATCTTGGCATCGGGGTAGAAGGACAGGTTGACGTTCTCGAGGACCTTCTTGCCCCCGACATAGGTCTTGGTCAGACCCCGCATGTGGTAGATGAATTCGCGGGCCATGTGCGGTCGTCCTGCGTGAAGCGTGGATGCCGGTCGGGCCGGCAGTCGCGGATGCGTGGCCGCTCGCGCGCGGCCGGCCGGATCGAGCGAGAATGCCCGAGCCATGCCGCGCGGGGCGCCGTCCGCTCGCGGATGAAGAATTTCGTGTCCGAGTATCAGGGCCGCCCGGCAGGGGCAAGGCGCCGCCCGGCAAGGATCCGGCACGGATAAGGCGAACCGCCGGGCCTCGGCGCGATGCCGGACGGCGGGCGAAGGAACCTCAGGCGAAGGGGTTTCGCACCGGCTCGGCCGTCTCCGGCTCGTCGGGCACCGCGTCCGGCAGATCCTCCGATTCGAGGACGGCGACCACCGCGTCGAGCAGGGTCTTCAGGGCCTTCGCCTGGCGCAGGCCCTCCCGGTCTCGGGTGAGGTCGAGGCTGCCGTGCAGGGCGATCCGGCGCGTGCCGTTCTCGATCGAGAAACCGGCGAAGGTCTGCACGCCCGCATCCTCCGCGAAGGGGCGGAAGGGGAGGGCATCGGCTTTGCGGCGCGGCATCGGGGCCTCCTCACAGGTTCGCTCAGAAGATCGCGCGCATCAGTTCACGCCAGAGCCGACGCAACGCGTCGGCGGCGAGTTGCTTGAGGAAGTCGGCGAAGGATTGCTGCCCGTGCCCATGACCGTGGCCGTCGCGGGAGAATTCCTGCGGCTCGGGCAGGGTCATCGCCCTGGTCTTCGCCGCCTCGGACAGGGCCGGGAACACGTCGAGCCCGGCCAGGTCCTGCACGGTCGTGAGCGGGACCGCGCGCCACTCCGCGCCCGCCCTGTTCGGCGCGAGATAGGCCCCGGCCTCGCCGGTGCGCGGGTCGTAGATCGCCTTGAACAGCTGGGTCGGCACCAGCACCCGTCCCTTGATCGCGCCGACCGAGCGTCCCTCGAAGATCGGGCCGGTCACGACGAAGATCTCGCCGCGCTCGGTGGCGAGCCGGCGCACGCTCTCCTCGATCGCCGCCCACAGGCCCCGGTTCAGCGCCCGGTTCTGGGGCACGATGTTGGCGAGGCTGAAGGATTCGGCCTGGGCGACCGCACTCGGCATGTCGCCGGCGGGCGCGAGGTGGCCGCGGTCGTAGCCGCTGCGGACGTAGTCGGACAGGCTCGCCCGGTCGTCCTCGGGCAGGCGGTCCTCGTCGTGGAAGGCGTCGGCGCGCTCGACCCGCCGGGCGGCGGACACGCTCCGGCGCGTCAGGCGCTCGGCCGCGTAGAGCGGCGTGCGCGAGACGCCCGAATGCAGCACGGCGAAGGCGTCGAAGCAGAGCGGGACGGCGCGGTCCGACAGCTTCGGATTGGTGAGAACCGGCGCCCGGCCGTCCGCGAACAGGGCGGGGCAGGCGGGGGCGTCCGAGAGGGGCTGGGCCGCGACCGCGTGGGAGACGACGAGAAGGAGAAGGGCGGGGATGACCGGGCGCGGCGCCATCGCCGGCTCAGAAGCAGACGCGGACGCGCCGGGGGCCGGACGGCGTCTCCCGCCAGCGATAGCCGCAGGGACGCCCGAGCGGATCGATCAGCGGGCGGATGTCCCGGTCCGGCGGTCCCGGTGGGCGGCGGCAGCGGACGTCGTCGAGGCAGCGTGCCGCCTCCGGGCGGACCCTGCCGGCATCCGCCGCCCGGGCTGCACCGCCGGTCATCAGGGCGAGCGCCAGCACGGCCGTGACCGGAATCGTTGCGGCGAAAGGCATCGGAGGGCAGCCTCGGGAAGAGCGGGCCAAAGGGGGGCCAAGGGGTGAGCAAGGGGTGGGCGACCGGGAGCGACGGGCGGGCGCGATGTTGATCAATGCACCCTTCATCCATAATTGAGGGCGCGTCACGCGTGAAATCGTGGGGCTGCCTTAACTCTGAAGGCAGACGAGGCGGGCGAATCCTCTGAAAGGCGCGCCGCTGTTGCACCGAGATCATGGTATCCCGTGATCGGTTTGCGGTAGAAAGATCGTTCATACGTCCCGGGGCGAGCGGTTTCCGGGGGCGGGCGAGATCCGATGGGTGGGCCGCGTTCGAGGGTTCGGGCGTGCGGCCCCGCAAGAGCCGCCCTGCTGACGGGAACGCATTGAGAGACGGGTGAAGGCATTGGCACTAGCGGACACGA
>NZ_BPRD01000217.1 GCF_022179745.1 Methylorubrum podarium | reverse complement strand
ACCAGCGAGGTGCCGATGGCCATGGGCAGCGGCATGGACGTCGCCAGCATCAGGCCCGGCACGATCAGGAAGCCTCCGCCGATTCCGAAGAAGCCGGAGAACAGGCCCACCGCGAACCCGATGCCGAGCAGCCAGGGCAGGAGCACCGGGGCGCTCCGTTTGGTCAGGCGCACGTCCGGATCGCCCTCGCCGCGCCGCCGGCGCAGCATCAGGCCGCCGACCGCCAGCATCACGAACCCGAACAGGGCGAGCAGGCTCTGCCCGTCGACCGCCCTGGCCGCGGCCGAGCCGGCCAGGGCGCCGAGGACGCCGGCGAGCGAGAACGCCCCTGCGCACCGCCACTTCACGTTCCCGGCCCGCCACTGCGGGACGAGGTTGCCGGCCGCGCTGACCGAGACCGCCAGGGCGCTGGTGCCGATGGCGACATGGGGCGAGTTCACGCCGACCGCGTAGGTCAGGAGGGGCACTGCCAGGATCGAGCCGCCTCCGCCGACGAGGCCGAGGACCACGCCGACGAGCCCACCCGAGCCCGCCGCCAGGCCGAAGGTGACGAAGCTCGCCATCACGCATCCGCCGGCGCGGCAGAGGTGGACGCCGCTTGCCGGGAGACGGCGGATGGCAGGGCCTGGAACAGCAGCATGCCGACGACCATGGCGGCGACGAAGACCGCGGCCCGGGTCGGCACGACCGAGAGGAGGGTCAGCGCCGGCCCGGGGCAGAGGCCGGCCAAGCCCCAGCCGATGCCGAAGACCGCGGCGCCCGTCAGCAAGCGCGGATCGAGGTCGCGCCGCGTCGGGATCTCCAGCTTGGGCGCGAGCACTGGCCGGCCCCGGCGCGTCGCGATGCGGTAACCGGCGGCCGAGACCGTGACGGCACCCGCCATGACGAAGGCGAGGCTCGGGTCCCAGCGGCCGGTCACGTCGAGGAAGGCGAGGACCTTGGCCGGGTTGGCCATGCCGGAGACGATGAGGCCAAGCCCGAACAGCAGGCCGGCCGCGAACGCGGACACGATCCTGGACATGGTCAGGCTCCGATCAGGTGACGCGTGACGAAGACCGTCACGGCGGCGGCGGCCATGAATGTGCCGGTCGCCACGAGGGAGCGGGGCGAGCCGCGGCCGACGCCGCAGACGCCGTGGCCGCTGGTGCAGCCGGCTCCGAGCCGCGCGCCGAAACCGACCAGCAATCCCGCAAGCCCGAGGAGCGGGAGCGAGGCCTCGACCGCCACGGGCGGCCTGCCGCCGCCGAGGCCGGCGTGGACGAGGGGCGCGAGAAGCAGGCCGGCGAGGAAGGCGGCGCGCCAGCCGATCCCGCCGGTGCTCGGCGGCAGCAGGCCGCCCAGAATGCCGCTGACGCCCGCGATGCGGCCGTTGAGTATCAGGAAGAGCGCTGCGGAGGCGCCGATCATGAGACCGCCGAAAACGGCGGAAAGCGGGGTGAAGGTATCCATGGCACTCACTCCTGGACCGCGGTGCCGGGCGTCTCGCGCAGGCTTGGAGCGATCCCTCAGGCGCCGGGGGCGTGGCCGTCGTGAGCGGCAGCGTCCAGCGACGGCGCCACCAGATTAGTGATGTCTAAATTAGAAATATCTAATCAAATGTCAAGGGATGGCGGGGAGACGCCGGATGGTCCGGGACGGCGGAACGGGCCGCGCTCCACACCGCCCCTGGCGTGAACCGCCGGATCGAGGCGGCGCTTCACGAGAGCCTCCGCTGGCACGGGGGCATCCCGAGGCGAGCGGCCGGCGGTCGCGCGAACTGGACGGGAATGGGATCGCGGGCCCACGTCGGCGGCCAACGCGGCGACGCTGGCCGGGATGGCTCTCGGGAGCGGTCACGGACCGGCGCCGGTCACGGCTCCCGGCGGCCGTGGCCGCCTTTCTGCCGCCTCACGCCGTCCAGGACTGGGGCCCGCCGTTGCCTGTCCTGAGGCGCCTCGACCTTCGGGCCGCCCGGGCGATCGATGTCGAGCGCGACGCCCTGCGGGCACGCCGGGGGTTCCGATCCGGTTGGCCCCGGAGCCGACGACCGTGGCAGCCGGGTCGACCACGCCGTCACGGCGGCGCTGGGTGGACGGCCAAGCCGCCGACGCGGCGGAGCGCGCGCCTGGCGGAGCCCTGGTTACCCGATCAGCCCGCCTCCGGGCAGAAGATGTCCTTGAGCGTCGCGAGCAGGCGCGCGGCGCGGGGATCCTCCAGGCGATAGTGGAGCGTCTGGCTCTCGCGCCGGAAGGCGACCAGCCCGTCCTCGCGCAGCTTGGCAAGATGCTGCGAGAGGGCCGATTGGCTGAGGTCCACCGCCTCGGCCAGGCTCGTCACGTCCATCTCGCCCCGGGCGACCAGCAGGCATAGGATGAGGAGACGCTTCTCGTTCGCGAGAAGGCGCAGCAGGCGCGCGGCATCGGCCGCCTTGTCCTGAAGACGCAGCAGGTCGGTCGTTGTCACCGCATCCATCGACGTCGGCCGCCCTGTATTAGACAACCCTGTTTTAGCTGGCACTAACATGGTGGCTCTGACAGGAATTCCCAACCCTGGCGATGCCGGGCAGGCAGACGTGGCCGGCGCGTAACGCGCTCGACATCTTCGCCCGGCATCGCATGTTTCCCGCGGGAGCATCATCCGTCGAAGCCGGTGAGTCCACCGTGGGACGCAGGACAACCGCGCCTGCGGGCGGGAGCGCGCGCTCGAAGCCGTCCGGGAAGCTCTCTGATGGACGTCTCAAGGCGGCGCCACCGGAATTCAGTCGGCAGCGGCGGGCTCGGCACGCGCTCGGGGGAGACCGCCCGGCAGGTCGCTCTCGCGCAACGGGTTCATGGTCCGCGCCGCGGCCAGCACGGGACGGCGGCGTCGGCCACACCGGGACGGGCAGAGCACACGCGCCCGCCCACGCCCGTCGGCGCCGGCCAGCGACCGAGCCTGCCGATCCCCGGGAACGGACTGTTTCATGCGCTCTTCACGCAGACCCGGGGATCCGCTGTCAACCGCTTGAACTTGCTCACACTCTGCGTCCTTGCTCATTCACGAGCCGGAGCAGGCCGAGCCGCGTTGACCTGGCAAGTGATGAGTGCCTTCCTCCGCCGTTCGCGAAGGCGCAGGCTCCCACGTCGAGGCAAGGCTTCTCCCCAGGCATCGGCACCGGACCCTCCGTTCCGGGAACATGGCGGCCTTCCGAACAGGCCGGGTGATGCCCGCGCAGCGGCCTGCGGAAGCCCGGCCGCTCTTCCTCGTCGCTCATCCAGCCCCGACGTCGGCCATCGCGGCGCGGGTCACCGGGACGACCCGGCCGCTCGTCACGAAGACGATCAGGCCGAGGCGCGCGCCCGTCGCGAGAAGGTATCGGGCCACCTGACGCCGGTAGTCGGCGAGGACCGCCTCCGCAGGATCCACGTCGCTTTTCCAGTCCACCACGATGTCCGGCTTGCCGACCGCGTCGCAGGCAATCGCGTCCACCACGCCCGCCGTCGCCTGGTCCTCGTCGGCGAGGCTCTCGAACCCGAACACGGGCAACTCGGCCTGGAGGCGCTCGCGGATCCCGGCGATCTCGGGAAGGCCGAGCGCCCGGGTCACGCTGGCCGCGACCTCGGCCAGGTCGACCTCGGCCCCGGCAGCGTCGCCGGTTCCGAGACCGAGCTGCCGGGCGAGGAGCCCGGCGCGCCGTCCGAGATCGTCGCCTTCGCTCGCCTCGCCCGTGAGGATCTCCTCCAGCAGCTTGTGGATGAGGATGCCGCGCTCCCGGCTGCCTGTCGGCCGTCCCCCGGGTCCGCGCCCGCCGTCGGTACCGCCCTCGACCAGGCCGGGGGCGCCGGACGTCTCGGGACCCGCCGCATCGCCGCGGCTGGGGACGATCCAGCGCAAGCGGCGCTGCCGGGCGACGGCGGCGGCCTCGGCGGCGAAGATTTCCCGTGTCTGACCGTTCGCGAATTCCGGCGCGACGGCCGGCGTCCCGACCGGCAGCCGCTCCACGTCGATGGACGGCAAATCCGCCAGCCCGAGGTCGACCACCGCCGACCAGGACGTGCTGGCGCCCGGCTCGGCGAACCGCGTGAGCACCAGCGTCTCGCGGGCCCGCGTCGCCGCCACGTACCAGAGGCGGACCCGCTCGTTCCCGACCTCGCGCTTCTCGGCCTCCAGCGCCTCGTCGTAACCGGCCGGGCGCACCCCGAAGACCGGGCAGTAGAGACAGTTCGAGGCGCGGTCGACCAGGGCTCCGGAGACGGCCTTGGTCCGGGTGGTGGTGTTGATCGGGATCACGACGGGCCATTCGAGCCCCTTGGACGCGTGCATGGTGAGCAAGGAGACCGCGGCCTCCTGCGCGTCCGGCCGGCCCTCGACCGTGCGCGTCCGGCCCTCCCAGGCCGCCCTCATCGCCCCCGCGAAGGCCCGCAGGCCGCGCACGGCGAACGGGCGCGACATTTCCAGGAACAGGTCGATGTTGGCCAGCGCCCTCTCGGCGTGGCCGTCGTGACGCTGCTGCACCACCGGGCGCAGCATGAGCGCGTCGACGGCTTGGCTGAGGATGTCGTGCGGTGTCGTGCCGAGCGCCCGCTTCGCCAGGGCCTGCAACCGTTCCAGCACCGGCCGGGCCACCGGATGGTTCACGTGCGCGACATCGACGTGCAGGCGCAGCCTGGGGACGCTCTCCGGGCGCTCCGGGTCGCGCGGCAGTCCGTCGACGAGGTCGAGCAACTCCTCGTCGGTCAGGCCGACGGCCGGCCCCCGCAGCAGGGCCCCGAGCGCGAGCGTGTCGCGCGGGTCGGCGAGCACCCGCGTCAGCGCGATCAGGTCATGCACCTCCTGCCGCCGGAAGAAGCCCTTGCCGGCCTGGGTCGAGACGGGGATGCCCCTGGCCTCAAGCGCCTCCTCGTACCGCCAGAGGTCGCTCCCGCTCGGTGCCAGCAGCGCGATGTCGCCGGCCCGGAGCGTGCGGGTGCCCGCGCGCTTGCAGGTCACGAGCTGGTGCCCGATCAGGCGCGCGCAAAGGTCCGCGACCGCTTCCGCCTCGGCGTCGCGCAGCGCCTCCGCGGTCCGCTTCGCCCCGTCGGCACCGGCCGGCACGTCGAGCGCCGCGATGCAGGGTCCGCGGTCGTGGTCGGGATGGAAGGCGTCGAGCGCCGCGAACCCGGGTTGCCCGACCCCGTTCAGGATGTCGCCGAAGCGTTCGTCCACGTAGGCGAGGATCGAGCGGCAGGACCGGAAGTTCGTCGAGATCGCGAGGACGTCGTCGGGCGAGCGCGCGAGGATGCGGTCGCGCGCCCGGACGTAGGTCGACACGTCCGCCCCGCGGAAGCGGTAGATCGCCTGCTTCGGATCGCCGACCAGGAACAGCGCGCCCGGCCGCAGCACGCGTTCCGTCCACGCGTCGGCCGCGCCGTCGGGCAGCTCGCCGCACAGCCGCCAGAGGATCTCCGTCTGAATCGGGTCCGTGTCCTGGAACTCGTCGACCAGGACGTGGCGGTAGCGGCGCCCCAGCGCCTGCCGCACGGTCTCGTGCGCGCGGAGCAGCGTGGCGGCCGCGGCGATCAGGTCGTCGAAATCGAGCAGGGCGCCGTCGCGCTTTCGGGCCTGGTACCGGTCGAGAACGGTCCGCACCGTTCCGACGAGCCTGGCCAGGAGTTCGCTCGCGGCGTTGGCCTTCAGCCGGCGCCAAGCCTCGCAGCACGCGACGTGCAGGCGCTCGGCCGACGCCTGGAGCCGGTCGGCCTCCGTCTTCGGAAGGCCGACCAGCTTGGCGGCGCCGGCCCACTTGCCTTTGCCCCCGCGGTACTTCGCGAAGTCGCCGTCCGCCTTGCACAGGCTCGCCTCCGCCGCCGCCGTCAGGATGGCGACGAGGTCGGCGTCGGCGACGCCGGTGTCCGGCAGCCGCGCGGCCATCGCCTGGAACGCCCGCACGTTCGCGGCGGTCTCACCCTCGGAAACCCCGCAGCTCCGCTGGAAGTCCGCGAAGGCCTGCACGCTGGCGCCGAAGGCCCGCACCAGGTCGGGAAGGGGTTCCGCCGGCGCGGTGCCCACCGCGCGCCCCTCGCGCAGGCAGCCGGCCACGCGGTCGATGGCCGCCAGGGCCGCGTCCGGGTCGGCCAGCACCATCTCCGCGACAAGGCCGCCGCCGCCGGAGAGGCACTCGCGGAGCCAGCCGTCGCGCAGATCCTGGAAGATGCCGTCCGCCTCCGCCTCGTCGGCGACCCGGGCGCCCGGGTCGATGTCGGCCTCGACCGGGTAGGGCTTGACCAGGCGCTGGCAGAACCCGTGGATGGTGGTGCAGGCCAGCGCGTCGAGATGCTCGCCGGCCTCGACCAGCCGGGCTCGCTGATCCGGAGACAACCCGTTCGGGAGGACGACCCGCAGCTCCTCCGGGACCTGCCCCTCGACCAGCCGGCCGACGACCTCGCCGACGCGCTCCAGCAGCTCGCTGGCGGCGAGTTCCGTGAAGGTGACCGCCGCGATGGATCCGGGGGCGACGCCCGCGGCCAGCATCATGGCGATGCGGCCGGCCATCAGCGCCGTCTTCCCGGATCCGGCCCCGGCCTCCACGAGCAGCGACCTGTCGTGGGCGGTCATGGCGAGCGCGCGCTGGGCCGCGTCGGCGAGGCCCCGGTCGTGGGCGGTCATCAGGCGGCCTCCCAGACGCGGGCGGCCTCGCCGAGCGCCGTCGTCACCAGGTCGTGCTTGCGCGGGCAGTAGGTCTTGTCGGCGTTCGCCGGCAGCGCGAAGGCCAGGTCGTTCCAGGCATCCCGGGCATCGGGGCCGGCGAAGGCGTTGCCGGCCCGCAGGCTCGCGCCGGCCGCGACGAGATACGTGGCCAGCTCGTCGAGGGCCTCGTCCGGCCGTTCGAGCCGGAGGCACAGGAATTCCCGCGGGAAGTGCAGCGAGGCATCGATCGACACGTCCGCGCCGAGGAGCACGCGGGTGGCGTAGCCGTACAGGCACCGCTGCAGTTCGCGGCCGCCGTCGAGGACCGTCCCCGCCTCGCGGGGCTTGCCGGTCTTGTAGTCGCGCACCCGCGCGCTGCCGCGGTCGTGCGACAGGTCGAGCCGGTCGATGTAGCCGGAGATCCGGAAACCGGTGCCGGGTATCGTGACCGTGGCGTCGCTGTCCCAGGGGAGGGGGTGGTGGTCGCGCTTCGGCGGCTGCCCGCCGAACGGGACCTCGACCCAGCTTCCCTGCCCGAGGAGAGGCTGGTCGGGGTGGGTGAGCGCGGCCAGGGCGAGCGCGGCCGTCTCGTCCAGGGTCCGCCGCCAGATCAGCCGCGGCGGGATCGGGCGCTCGCGCTCCCAGACCTCGGCGACGGTGGCGAGGACCGCGGCCAGCGCCCGGCGCTTGCCCGCGTCCGTCGACGGGGCGAAGCCGCCATCCGCCTCCAGGGCGACCACCGCGCGTTCGAGCACCTCGTGCAGGAGGTTGCCGAAGGCCTGATGACCGAGCGTGAGCGGCTCCGCGGCCGCGTCGGCCGTCTCCAGGCCGAGCCCGTAGGTCCAGACGAAGCCCAGCGGGTCGCGCAGGAGCTTGCGCAGCGACCGGGCGGAATGGGTGCGATCCAGGATCGCGAGCACGACCGGGTGGTCCGGCCGGACGCGCCCGTCGTGCGCGGTCAGCTCCGCCCGGCCCCAGGCCCGCCAGCAGCCCGCCGCGCAGATGGCCGGGGCCGTCGCGCGGAACTCCGCCGGCCGGGCCATGAGTCGGTCGACCTCGCCCACGGCGTGGGCCGGGACGCGGTTGCGCCCCAGGTAGGTCTCGGCCGCGCCGAACTCGCGCAGCAGCGGGCTCCTCCCGAGCAGGCGCCCGTCGGGGCCGCGCCGCGGCCGGGACAGCACGACGGCCCCGGCGCTGGTGGCCAGAATCGCGCGGAAGTCGCTCCTGTCGGCCAGCGGCCTGGGGAAGGGGTCGAGAAGACGGGACGGCACGAGATGGTCCGACAGCAGCCGATCTTCCGCGCTGACCTGCGGCCAGCCGCGCGAGCTCAGCCCGAGCAGGCGCACGAAGCGCCGCGGGGCGGCGGCCAGCGCCGAGGCGGGGGCCCAGACGACCGAGGCGCAGGCGTCCGCCCCGTCGTCGATGCGCAGGCGTCCCAGCGTCAGGTCGACGACGGCCGGCGCCCCCTCGATCAAGGCCTTGCGCCAGATCCGGAGCGCCAGGCCGTGCAGGAAGCGCTCTCCCGCCTCCGCCGCGACCGACACGCCCTGCACGAGCACGCCCACGACGTCCCGCAGCGCCGGGACGTGGTCCTGCCCGTCCGGGAAATCCTCTGCCCGGAGGCTGTTCAGCAGCCGTTCCCAGGCCGTCGGGTCGGTCAGCGGCGCCTCGCGCGGAAGGACGCGGGTCCATCGCTCGGGCAACGCGGCGAAGGGACCGGGGCCGTCGCGCAGGAGGGCCGCCAAGCGGCGGACGCCGTCCTGCGAGATCCCCCTGACCAGGACGTCGGCGAGGGCGGCCGCGGCCTGCCCCTCGCGGACGCTGGCGGCGGGCACCCCGTGGACGAAGCGCACGTCGAGGTTCGCCTCCGCCCGGAGCGCGAGCACGACGTCGTCGTACTCCTCGGTGCGGCAGGCCGCGACCGCGATGTCCGCGGGCGCGGCCTGCCCGGACGCCATCAGCTCGCGGGCCCAGCGCAGCGCCTCCAGGACCTCGTGCCTCGGGGTCGCCGCGCTGCAGACCGCGACCGCCGGCCGTTCCGGCGCGCACGTGACGACGCGGATGCCGGCCGCCTCCACCCAATCCGGGACGGAGCGCGGCCCCGCCACCCAGGTCACGGGAACGTGCGCGACCAGGGATGCGACGAGGCCGCGCCAGCACGGCGGCACGTCCGGGAGCCCGACGATCTCGACGGGCCCGAGCACCCGCGGCGCGTGGGCGAGACGCGCCCGCGCGGCCTCGGCGAGGTCGACGGGCCGCATCATCCCGGCCGGCAGGCGGGCGAGGACGGCCTCCTCCAGGCGCCGGACCGAGGCGGTCCGGTCGGCCGGGTCGGCCGACCGCGCCAGGTCGAAGGCGGCCAGCCACGCCTTCCGCACGGTCTCGGCGGCGGCGTCGACCATGCCCGGCAGCGTCTTGATGGGATCGAGCTCGCCGAGGTCCGTTTCGGCGAGGGCGGCCGGCAGAAGGCTCTTGAGCGTCTCGTCGTCGACCGGTCGCGCGAAGCCCCCGGCGAGGCGCGCCACCATGCGCTCCACGGGCATGAGCTGGACGCCATGGTCGGACCGGCGCGCGGCGGCCAGCCGGCCGTCCGACATGGCGAGGCGGCCTTGGATCACCACCGTCCGGCGCGCCATCATGCGAATCATTTCCCCGACCGTCGACCGTCACCCATCTCCGGCGAGGCTGAAGAAACGGTCAAGCTCGTACGAGTCGCCCCGGCCCAGCCGTGCACAACCTGCTCGAACCTGACGATGGCCGAGGCTTTGGCTCCGCGCCCGGGCGCGAGCTTGCGCGCTCTTCCCGGCGCGCCCGTGCCCAGCGCGGCCCGCTCGGGGTCGCCAGCTTCCCCTGGGCCCGCTCGGCCGCGCCCGTCACCGGGCGTCAGGCTTCGGGCACGCCGTCGAGCATCTCGGCGGCCAAGCCCGGCATCCGCGCCAGGACGCCCTCGTTTCGCCGGGCCCAGAAGCGCCGCAGCAGCGTCTCCGGAACATGCTCGTCGTACTTCGCGGTCTGGATGGTCCCGACGAACTCCGCGACGGCCGCGAAATCGCCCGGCACCATGCTCGCAACCCTGCGCAGGACCGCTCGGGCGTCGTCCGGGCTCACCCCGGGGAGCGTGACGCCAAGGTCGTGCGGCTCCGCCGGCAACCCGAGCATCGACAGGATGACCGCCAGGACGTCGCACGTCGCGCTGCCGCGCCACGCGAAGAGGTGAAGGTCGCGCCCGGTGTGCACCATCCGGGAGCGTCCCAGACCGAGGCGGCGGTAGGCCGACCGCCCCTCCGCGAGGAAGGTGCGGGCCCGCGCGTCGAGGTAGGCCGGCACGTCGTCGGCCTCGAAGACGCCGCGCATCTCCGCGAGGAGGCGGTCGTGCGTGGGCTCGGCGAACAGCCGCTCGAACTTCGGGATCACCCCGCCCCGGTGCGCGGAGACCTGCAGGACGTGGGCCCGCTCGTCCACCTCCTCGACCAGCCAGCGGCGCCCGGCGAAGACGACCAGGGTGCCCTGGGCGACCGCGTTGGTGAGCGGGATCGTGCCGAGCGCCCGGGTCCCGGCGACCAGGCGCCACTCCGCCCCGCTGTCGAACAGGGCGTAGAACTCGCGCGCGTGGACGAGGCGCTCGCCGCGCTCGCCCAGGAGCAGCGTGCCGTCCGGCGCCTGCTCGATGAGGCCCACCCCCGTCCGGGCCGCGCCGCGCAGCAGCTCCGCGAAGTCGCCCGGCGTCACCGAGGCGAACACCCCGGGACCGCAGAGAAGCCGATGGAGCGCGTCGGCCCGGGCGCCGCCGCGCTGCGCGATCACGGACAGGACCTGGTGCAGCAGGGCGGTCGCGAGCGCGGCGTCGCTGGCCAGCGGCGGCTCCACGAAGCGGGCGGCGAGCAGGCGGATGGCCGCGACCGCGCGCACCGCGTCCTGGCGAAGCTCGTCGAGGACCGAGGAGCGCGTGTCGAGCTCCTGCTCGCGGACGTAGATCCGGAGGATGGCGGGCACGCCCGGCCGCCGCCCCGTCCGGCCCAGGCGCTGCCGCAGCGACGCCAGCGAGCGGGGCGCGCCGACCTGGGCGACGGACCGCACCGAGCCGATGTCGATGCCCAGTTCCAGGGTGGAGGTGCAGACCGCGGTGGTCGGCAGGGACGCGTCCTTGAGGCGGCTTTCGAGCTCCTCGCGCAACTCCTTGGAGAGGTTGCCGTGGTGCGGGAAGAACTCGTTGGGGACCTCGCCCCGTTCGGCCCGGCGCCGCAGCCTGTCGGAGAGGGCCTCCACCAGCCGCCTGGAGCCGCCGAAGACCAGGTTGTTGCTGCCCCTCAGCGAGGCGAACAGGTGGTCCGTGATCGCGTCGAGTGCCGGCACCGGCCCTGCGCCGGCCGCGCCCTCCGCCTCGGCCCCGTCGGTGCCGTCGGCGTCGAGCGGCTCCAGGTAGCCGAGGATCCGAAGCTGGAGGTCCAGGCCGGCCCCGCCGTCCTGGAGCAGGCGGACGCGCTCCGGCGCGGTCGGGCGAAGCCAGGCCGCCGCAGCCTCGGCGTCGCCGATGGTGGCCGACAGGCCGACCCGTCGCGTCCTGCCCGGCGCGCCGAGGGCCTCGACACGTCTCAGCAGCGACGCCAGGTGGAGCCCCCGTGGGCCCGACAGGAGGGCATGCACTTCGTCGACGACCACGAAATCCAACGCCGCCAGCAATCGACTGGCATCGGCGGGACGCCGGATCAGCAGGGCCTCGACGGATTCCGGGGTGATCAGGGCGATGCCGGCCGGCTTGGCCAGCATCCGCGCCTTGGCCGATTGCGGCGCATCCCCGTGCCAGCGGACAAGCGGGATCTCCATCCGCTCGCAGAGCTGGTCGAGCCGCTGGAACTGGTCGTTGATGAGCGCCTTCAGGGGGCTCACGTAGAGCACCGCCAGGCCGGGTTCGGCCCGGCCGGCGATCCGGGTCAGGATGGGCAGGAAGGCCGCCTCGGTCTTGCCGGCCGCCGTCGCCGCGGCGACCAACACGTCGTCACCGCCGTCGAGGACGGCGTCGATCGCGCGCGCCTGGATGTCCCGCAGCCCCGTCCAACCCTGCTCCCGGATCCAGGAGCGGACCTCCGGGGCGAGGCGGTCGAAGGCCCCGTCGCGGAGGCGCCGCTCAGAGGCGGAAGCTGACGAGCTCATCGCCGGGCGCCGGGCTGGAGGGGACGTCGGCGTCCGCCCCGGCGTCATCTGCCTGGTCGTCGCTGCGGACCTCGACGTGCCCGAGCAGCTCCTTCCAGCCCGTGCCGGGGTTCTGCTCGATGACGGCAAGCAATTGAACGAAGGCGCGGATCGTGTTGCGCGGCGTCCGGAAGTAGGCCTCGCCGATCCGGTCGTTGCAGTGACCCATGAAGGCGCCGAGCGCCTCGTCCGGCACGAGGTGCCTGGCGGGGTCGCCGCCGGCGAACACCGCCCGGATGTTCGACAGCAGGATCAGCATGTCCTCCGGGGTCAGGTTCTGCAGCCGGATCACCGGGCCCGACAGGTCGACCAGGCCGCCCTTCGCGAAGGCATTCTCCGCCAGCCGGCTCTGGAGCGCCTGGTAGCTGTACAGCCCGCGGCGGGTGTCGAGCAGGAATTCCGGCGTGCCGCCCAGGGCCAGGCCGAGCCCGCGCACGTTCCCCTGCAGCACATCGTTGAGGATGCGCAGGACCTGCTCGAAGTTCTGGTTGCGCGCCTGCGCGCTCTGGAGCTTGTACAGGTTGACCAGCTCGTCGAAGACGACGAACAGGCCGCCGTAGCCCGCGAGCCGGACGAAGGCGGCGAGCAGCTTGAGCGCGTCGTAGACGTTGTCGTCGTCGACGATGGTCCGCACGCCCAGCGCCTGCCGGGCCTCGGTCCGCGTCGAGAACTCGCCGCGGAGCCAGCGCAGGGCCGCCGCCTTCAGCGCCTCGTTCCCGTCCTCGCTCCCGCGCCAGTACGCCTTCAGGACGACCGCGTAGTCGTAGCCCCCGACCTCGTCCTGGAGCGGCGCGAGCCTGCGGTCGATGACCCGCTCGACGGGCAGGCCGGCCTGTTGCGCCTCCTTGACCGCGTCCGTGACGAAGCGCTCGACGACGCTGCCCAGGGCGCCCCCGTCCGGCTTGGTGCGGGTCGCCATGTTGCGCAGGGCCTCGGCGTAGAGGGCCCGCGCCTGCCCCGCGCTGGCGTGCAAGCGGCGGTCCGGCGCGAGGTCCGCGTGCACGGTGACGAGCTTGCGTTCGAGGGCGACGAGCCGGACCAGGTTGAGGAAGAAGGTCTTCCCGGCCCCGTACTCGCCGATCACGAACCGGATCGAGGACCCCTCGTCGGCGACGCGGTCGATGTCGCGCACCAGGGCGGCGATCTCGGCGGCGCGCCCGACCTGGACGTGGCGCAGGCCCGTGCGCGGCACGACGCCGGCCGAGAGGGCCTGCAGGATCGCGTCACGGTCCCGCGGGCGGATGGTCGGGGCTGGCTGCATGGGGCTAGGCGGTGGTGCTGGGGAGCAGGTGGAGGCGAAGGTGGGCCGCGATGGTGACCGGGTCGTCGTGCTCGATCAAGGCCTCGTCGAAGCGCTCGAAGCCCCATTCGTTGATGGTCTCAAGCGCCCCGTCGGGAAACAGGCCGTTCGCGCGGGCCGCCCGGTCGAACGCCTCGCGCGGCATCGGGTCCGGGGATGCGGCGACCGCGGCGAGCAGGCCGGCATGGGCCGGATCGAGCCCGGCCGGGCCCGTGTCCGCCGGTGCCGGCGCGGGCGCTTCCGGGGCGACGCCACCCGGCGGCGAAACCGTGCCCGCACCTGACCCGGGCGCCGAGTCCTCGACGAAGATGTCCGAGAGCAGGCTTGCGACCGCCTGCGTCTCGCGGCGAACGCGCTCCAGCCGCGATGCGTCGATGACGACGCGCCCGGAAGCGCGGTCGCCGACGTCCCCGCGCGGTTGGCTCCCGTCGGCGCCCCGCGGCTCCGCCGACGCGGCCGACCCGAGCGGCCCGCGATGCAGGGCGGCGTAGATCCCGTCGGCCGGCAGCGCGAGGAACGCGTGCAACCGTTCGAGGAACCGCACCTCCGCGGGTTTGGCTTGACCGCCGGCCATGACGGCCGCGAGCGCCGCCCGCGCGCAGGCCTGGCGCTCGGACAGGGGGCGGCCCGCCAACCGCCTCAGGATCCCCTGCGGCTTCGGCGGGTTGCGGTGGATCGACAGGGCGTAGGCGGTCAGGCGGGATTTCTCGGCAAGGCTGAGGGTATCGGTGCCCCGGATCGCGGCGAGCATCCCGTCGGCGGCGCCCTGGGACACCGCGCCGTCCGACGCCGCGGCGAGGCATGCGGCCTCGATGACGCCGCGCAGCGCCAGGTACTCGGGGCGTGTCGCGTCGACCGGTGCCCCGGCGGCCCCCTTGAACAGGACGACCGCCGCATCGGCGTCCGAGGCCGAGGCGCCGGCGCGAGGTTCCGGCCCGTAGCGGCGGTCCGGTTCGATGCCGATGCCGACCCGGTCGAGCGCTTGGCAGAGCTGCGTCACGCCGGCCTGCGGCACGCGGCCTTCCTCCGGCAGCGGGATCTCCATCACCTCAAGCAGCCGGCGCAGGGACGTGGCCGGCATGGCCGCTCCGGCGGCGAACAGGGCCTCGCAGCGCTCGCCGACGGCCGTCCACGCGTCGCCTGCGCAGGCCAGGTCCGGCGGCAGGAGCAGGGCCGCCTGCACGCTCCCGCGGGCGTCCGGGCGCCTGCCGACGAAGCGGCTGAACGCATCGAGCTCGTCGGTGCAGGCCTCGACGAGCTCGCGGAGCTTCCTCACGGGGGCGGAGACGGCAGCGATATCGGGCAGGGACCCCGGCGCCTTGAGGTCCACCTGGAACGTCGAACTGGCGGCTCGATAGGACGCCTTGATCCGCGCCTTCGGCGCGCCGACCTTGAGTCCCTTCGGGTATTTGGCCGGGAACCGGAGGCGCCAGAGCGCCGCGAACTCGTCCGGGCATCGCGTCACCGGCGTGCGGAAGCCGCGGTCGGGCAGGCCCGCCAGCCAGAGGAGGGCGTCGTCCGCGTCGAGGGGCTGGCCGTCGGCCAGCTTCCGGCCGAGATGGACCCTGACGGCGAGCGGCAGTTCGTAGCTGTAGAAATTCGGGTCGAGGTTCAGCTCGGGACGCCGCTCCTCCGCCGCGGGCACCAACAGCCGGGCGGCCTCGACGAAGCTCCGCGCATAGGCCTGGAACGAGCTGTTCGCCCCGTAGATCGCGCGCAGGCGCTCGACCTCCGCGACCAGCACGGGCGCGTCGGCCGCGACCCCTTCCTTGAACAGCCGGTATTCCAGACCGTAGAAGTACAGGAAGACGAGCGCGATGCTGGCCGCGGGGTCGGAGCGCCCCCCGGCCAGCCAGTCCAGGTAGGCGCGGCGGCCCGCCGGGTTCAGCCCGTCGTACCGGCACCAGTAGGTCAGGCCGGTCGCCGAGCCCCGCCCCGCCTTCGCCACGGGAAGCGCGGGATCGATCAGGCAGTTCTCCCTGCGCCACGGATCCGACCCGAGCTTCTCGCCGACGTAGATCAGCCCTCCCGTCACCGTCAGGCCCTGGATCTCGACCGGTTCGCCGGGAGGGACCCAGCGCGCCGACCGGCCCCGCTTGCCGCGCCCCTCCGGCGAGGGTTGCGGCACGGGCGCGGGATCGTCGGGTAGGGGCGTGACCGTGAAGGCAGGCTCGACGTGCGCCTCGGAGGCAACCGCCTCGGGGGGCCGTCGACCGAACGTGTCTCGCGGTCCCTCGGGCGGGGCGGGCAGGGGGGTCGCGGGGATGGCGAGGTCAGGCGGAGCATGGATCGTGGACGGCGCGGGGTCGACCGGCGCGCTCGCGGCTTCCGTGGTCGCGCCCGCGCCCGTCGCGCGGTCGCCCGAACGGCGTCCGAGGCTCATCCAGCCGACCAGGAGGACCGTCGCGCCCGTGACGAGGGCCGGCCAGCCCACCTGGACGAACTGCATCGCGGCGGCCGCCAGCGCCACGGCCGATCCGAGCAACAGAAGGCCTTCCCGGGCTCGGCCGGCCCCCGGTTCGCGCCCTGCCATGGACCGCGCCTCACCGCTCGCCACGGCCACCCCTGCGCCCAGCAGGGTCGGCGCGCCAATCCCGTGCCCGAGCCCGGCCCTCGGCAGGGCTGCACCGGCGCTGCGCCACGGGTCCGACAGGCCGGGACGGCGCGCCGGCAAGGTTCGCCGCCGCGGCGAGCCGCGACACGGTATCCGCGTCGAGATGGTGGCCGGGCGCCGTCGCCATCCGGCGCAGGTAGTCGGCCAGCCTCGGGCCGACGGCCTGCCCGGGTTCGAGGAGGATGCGCAGCGCCCGGAGCGCCGTGCCGCGCGGGTTCGGGTCTTCCTCCAGGTTGATGTCGACCGTGCCGTGACCCAGCCAGGCCGCGAACCGCGGGCCGTGGTGAACCCGGTGGCAGCCGCACAGGTACAGCACGGCGTCCCGGTCGAAGAAGGTCGTGTGGACGAGGTCGGCCAGGCGCGTCGCGCGGACGTGGCCGGTGCGCACCGCCCAGGTGGAGGGGAGGGCCCAGACGTCGTAGGAGTGCCGGCGGCCGGCGATCCGGTACCCGCCGAAACGGTTGCGCACGGCGCGGCCGTCGCGCAGCAGCTCCGCCAGGCGCCCCGGCGCGGTGTCCACGACGAGGTCCACGTCCGACCCGAACGCGTCGGCCCCGCCCCAGGCGATGTCGCGGGGCATGCCCCCGAAGATGGCGACCTCGCCGGCCTGGCCCAGGTGGCCGATCAGGTCCGCGATCTCGTCGCCGCCACGGGCCTCGTCCGCGAGGAAGGCCCGCATCCGCCGGCCCAGCTCGGCCCCGTCCCGGGCGCGCCTGCCCGGGTCAGCCATGGTGCCGCCCCAGGTCGTCGCGCAGCGATACCGCGAAGGTATCGGTCATGCCCGAGATCATGTCGGTGATGAGTTGCAACTCCCGGTAGCGCATCGGCATCCGGTTGCCCGGAGCCTCGGCGACCCGCCGGTAGTTCTCCGAGATCCGGGAGTAGACGTAGGCCGGCAGGGCCTCGCGATCCGACCTCAGGTCGTCCGGGTCCTTGCGCTCGACCACGGCCGTCCAGAACATGTCCATGAGCTCGTGGAGCGTGCGGTGGCCGGCGAGCTCGACCTCAAGGACGCTGCGGTGGCGGTAGACGTGGAACTTCGCGAAGCGCTTGAGCGAGGTCCACAGCACGACGGCGTCCGAGGCCGCCATCAACTCCCTGTCGAACGCGCCGGCCATGATGGCGTCCCGGTTGGCGACGAAGGCCCCGACGGCCGCCCGGACCATCGTCCCGATGGCGTCGACGCGGAACATCTGCATCGAGATGTCGTCGAGTTCCCCGGGCGAGAGTCCCTCGTCGCGGAAGTCGGCATGGTAGCGCTCCGCCCGCTCGCAGACCCCGAGGGTGACCTCGTCGTCGCAGGCATCGTGGCGCAGCCACGCCGTCAGCACGTTGAAGTTGATCAGGTTCTTCTTGGCGGCGTCCTCGACGTCCACGACCGAGTAGGCGATGTCGTCGCAAGCCTCCATCACGAAGGTCAGCGGATGCCGCACGCCCTGGCGCAGCCCGGTCTCCGCCCAGACCTCCGCGGCGATGCCGGCCTCGGACTGGAAGAAGTTGAACTTCTTCCGGGCATGGGACGACTTGTCGACCGCGTCCGAGGGCACGGGGTACTTCATCAGGGCCGCCAGGAAGGCGTAGGTCATGTTGAGCCCGAAATCGTCGTTCAGGATCTGCAGCCGGGTCAGCAAGCGGAACGCCTGCGCGTTGCCCTCGAACGCCAGGAAGTCCCGGCGCATCGGCTCGGTCAGGCCCGGCGCGTCGAAGATCGCGAAGGAGCCCGGCTCCTCCGAACGGGGTGTCGCGTGACGCTTCATCCAGGTCTGGATCGCGGTCTCGCCCTGGTGCCCGAAAGGCGGGTTGCCGAGGTCGTGGGCGAGCCCGATGGCCTCCAGCAGGGCCGGCACGTTGCGCAGGGGCTCGACCGACGCCGGGAAGCCGAGCGCCTCGCCGTGGACGAAGGCCAGGGTGGTCCCCATGCTCCGCGCCATGTTCGCCACCTCGTGGCTGTGGGTCAGCCGCGTGCGGACGCTGTCGTTGCGCTCCAGCGGGAAGACCTGCGTCTTGTCCTGGAGGCGCCGCACCGGGGTGGAGAACAGGATGCGGTCGTGATCGCGTTCGTGCTGGGTCCGATCCTCGCCCAGCCTCGGTTCGTGCGCCTTCCCGCCGGGCCTCGGCTTGCGACGCCGGGAATTCAGAAGGGCCGTCCAGTCGAGTTGCTCGCCCATCCTCGGTCCTGTCCCCGCGGCGACGCCGGCTCCGCCGCCTCCCACAACCGCATGACGCATGGTCTACGTTCCGGCTCTCCCGCCCGTCACGTCCGATTCCGGCCGTTGTCCACGGATTCGTTTCCGCATGGTGCCGGCCCGCGTCGCAAGAGGGTAGGGCACCCGGACCGGAAAGGGAACATTGCGGGAACGATGGCGGCGGCGCTGAGGGGCGGCCGGGCAGGCATGCGGCCTCGCACGGATGCCGTCGGCAGCGGTCCCGTACGCCTGACGCGGGCGCCGGCGGCCTCCTCTATGCCCGCCGGATCGCGGGAAGGGCGACGCGTCAGCTTGGCTGAACGGCCCGGCCCCCGTGTCGGTACGGATCAAGCCGGTCGAGAAGTGGCAGGCCTTCCGCCCGGTGGTTGGCGTCGCGGATCGGTGCGCCGTAGGGTCGACGGTGTCATGAAGAACGCTTCGACCGCTGCCTATCCCGACCGGTCCGACATCCTTGCTCGGAAAGCGGAAGGGCGCCGCGAGCTCGCCGCCCTGACCTTCGGCGAGAAGATCGCTCGGATGGAGGCCCTGCGCGACCGCCTCGCGCCGATCCGCGCCGCGCGCGAAGCTCGCTTGAGGCGCGCCTCCCTACGTTCCTGACCCGCCGTCGTTCCGTCCCCGGGTTGGGGACGGCGAGGTCCGGATCCCGCGCCGGCGGCCACGAAGCTGACCCGCTCCGCGCGAACGACGCCCTGCCTCGGCGGCTGCCTCTGCCGCCGCGCGGGCGCCTGCGCGCTCGCCCGGCTCAACCGATCCGCCCGAGCGCGGGGAAGGCCTCCAGGATGAGGGCGGCCACGGCGGTCATGCGGTCGGTGATCATCAGCAGACCCATCGCCACCATGACGCCGCCGCCGACCACCTGAAGGGCACGGCCGAACCAGCGCAGGGTCCGAAGGCGCGCGACGAAGCCGGACAGGAACAGGGCCGCGGCCACGAACGGCACGCCGAGGCCGAGCGAGTAGACGGTGAGCAGGGCGACGCCCTTGCCCGAGGCCGAGGAGGCCGTGACCGCCAGGATGGCGCCGAGGACGGGACCGATGCAGGGGGTCCATCCGAAGGCGAAGGCCGTTCCGAGGAGATAGGCGGCGACCGGCCCTCGCCCCGGCGGATCGCCGTGCCAGCGCAGCTCGCGCTGCAGCCAGGCGGGCCGCAGCAGACCGGCCGTGAACAGGCCGAACAGGATCACGAGGAGGCCCGAGGCGAGGTTCAGCGCCTCGCGATGGGCGAGCAGGGCGAAGCCGAGCGCGCTCGCCCCCGCGCCGAACGCGACGAAGACGGTCGTGAACCCGAGCACGAAGCAGAGGCTCAGGCCGAGCGTGCGCAGGCTGTCGCGCCCGCCGGCAGCCGACTGGCCCGCGACGTAGGACACGTAGCCCGGGACGAGGGGCAGCACGCAGGGCGACAGGAACGACACGGCGCCGGCCGCGAAGGCCGCCACGAAGCCCACGCTTGAGGCGTCGATGGCCATGGTCTCAGGCCCGGCGCAGGGATGAAGGCAGGCTCGTCACTCCCGCCCGTCCCCCGCCGCGGCGAAGGTCTTGCGGGGGCGCTGGCGCTCCGCCTCGGTCCCGCCGGGCCCCGGCGGCTTGCGTGCCGCCGCACCCCGGACCGGCTCGCGCTGTCCGGCAAGGGCAACCGGGCCCGAGGCCGGCATCGCGACCTCGCGCGGCCCTGCGGCCAGGGCCTCGGGGCGGCTCACCTCGCCGAGCCCGTTTCCCATCGCCATCATGGTCTCGCGGAAAGCCCGGTGCTGGCCACCGTCCTCGTACACCAGCCGGACGGCCGGCGTCCCGCTCGCCACGAGGGCGGCGACCTGCCGCTCGTCGTCCGCCTGCTTCCGCGCGACCGCGCCGGCCGTGGCCTCGTCGCCGCCGGCATCGAACACGTAGCGACCGCCCGCGGCGCCGACGACCGGCTCGGCCCACGTCACCTCGAAGCGGTCGGACCCCTCCTTGAGGTTCCTCCAGAACGCGACGTTCGGATCCTGCCGATGCCGGGCCAGGTTCTCCGGGGTCATGCGGAACGGATAGGATTGGAACTGGACGGCACGCTGCCCGCCCGCGAAGGCCTCGCGCACCACGGCATAGAGCTCCGAGATCGCCTCGTCCGTCATCGCGAAGCAGCCCCGCGACGAGCAGGAGCCGTGCACCATCAGGTGCGCGCCCGTGCGTCCCAGGGAGCGGTCGTACTCGTTCGGGTACCCGAGGTCGAACGAGAGATAGAGGCTCGAATTCGGGTTCAGGGACGCGGGCGTGACCGCGTAGAAGCCCTCCGGCGCCTGCCGGTCCCCCTCCCGGGTCTTGGGCCCGAGCTGGCCCGACCAGCGGCACATCGGATAGGTCTTCAGGAGGGCGTACCTGCCGTCCGCGCCGCGCTTCCAGAGCTC
>NZ_BPRD01000216.1 GCF_022179745.1 Methylorubrum podarium | reverse complement strand
CCTTCCGATGCTGGGTTCCGGCGGGGGCGAAATAGGATCGACGAGGGCGTAAAGGGTGAGCTTTCGCTCGGCATGGTTCCGCCGTTATCGGGCCTTTGCAATAGTTGCCAACGACAACTTTGCTCCGGTGGCTGTCGCCGCGTAAGCGGTGCCAAAAACCGACCTAAAGTCCTAGCGGGTAGCACCGCATAGGCGGGGTTCGGAGGTACCTGGCAACAGAAACCTCCACTCAATTTCCACGACCCGGCGCAGCCCAATCCCGGCCGTGACCGGTGAAGCGAGCGCCGATGGCCGAAGATCTGATCCGTTACGATCTCCTGGTTCAGGACGCCCTGCGCGGCGTCGTGCGCAAGGTTCTGACCGATGCCGCGCGCGACGGGCTATCGGGCGAGCACCACTTCTACATCTCGTTCCGCACCGAGGCGCCGGGCGTGCGCATGTCGCAGCGCCTTCGGGAAAAATATCCGCAGGACATGACCATCGTTCTGCAGCACCAGTTCTGGGATCTTGGCGTCACCGAGCACAGCTTCGAGGTCGGCCTGTCCTTCTCCGGCGTGCCGGAGCGGCTGCTGATTCCCTTCGACGCGCTGTCGGGCTTCTTCGACCCCTCCGTGCAGTTCGGCCTGAAGTTCGACCTCAACGAGGGGGCCGAGGGCGAGCAGACGGAGGAGGCGCAGCCGAGCGTCCCCGCCAAGGCCGGCCCCCGCGGGGCAGCCTCCGAGCCTGCCGAGATCAAGCCGAAGGGCACGGGCCTCGCCACGGTCCAGGGCGGACCCAAGATCGTCCCGGCGCTGCCCGCGGCTGGCAAGGCCAAGGCCGACGGCAAGGGGGAGAGCAAGGCGGACGACAAGGCCGAGGACGGCGCGGAGGCGAAGCCCGAGGCCGCCGAGAAGACCGATCGCGACGGCACCGCCGAGGTCGTGAGCCTCGACGCCTTCCGCAAGAAGAACTGATTCTTTTCCCGCGCCGCGGCCCGCTCCTTGTCCGGAGGAGCGGTCAGGCGCGGCGTTGCGCCAGCATCCGCAACCCGTCCTTCGGCCGCAGCGTGACGCGGTGGAGCGGCGTGACAGGCGGATGATCCGCGGGCAGGGTGAGCCGCACCGCCCGCGCGACCTGGGCAAGCACCAGCGTCGCCTCCTGCACCGAGAAACTCTGGCCGATGCAGACCCGCGGGCCGGCCCCGAACGGCAGGTAGGCGAAGCGCTCGACGCGGTCGCGCCGCTCCCCGAGGAAGCGCTCGGGGATGAAGGCGTCCGGCTCGTCCCACAGCTTCCGGTGCCGGTGCATCACCCAGGGCGCGATGATGACGGTCGAGTTGCGGGGGATCTTCACCCGTCCGATCCGGTCTTCCCGCAAAGCCTGGCGGCTGAGGAAGGGAACCGGCGGGAAGAGCCGCATCGTCTCCTCCATCACCGCCTTGGTGAAGGGAAGCCGGTCGAGTTGCAGCGCGCCGCCCTCGCCCGCGGCGGCGTCGGCCTCCGCCTCGACGCGGGCGCGGGACGCCTCGTCCTGCGACAGGCAGTAGAGCGCCCAGGTCAGCGCGTTCGCCGTGGTCTCGTGGCCGGCGGCGATGAAGGTGACGATGTTGGCCTTCACCTCGATGTCGGTGAGGCCGCGGCCGGTCTCGGGATCCTGGGCGGCGAGCAGCAGGGTCATCAGGTCGTGGGGCGCCTCGCCGCGGGCGAGCGCCGCCTTGCGCTCGTCGAGCAGCGTGTCCACCACCTCGGCGAAGAAACGCAGCGCCGGCCGCGCCCGCAGCCGGCCGAGGCGCGGCACGAAGGCGGGGAAGCCGAACACGTCGAGGGGGTCGATCGGCCCGATCGATTCGAGCAGCCGGGTGATGGCGCGGCCGAGCGCGTCGGGATCGCCGGGCAGGCCCTGCGTGAAAATCGTCCGCTCCAGCACGTCGAGGGTGGCGCGGGTCATTTCCAGGGCGACATCGACCGTGGCGCCGTCGCGCCGCGCGAGCCGCCGGCCGAGCCGCGCGCCGGCGGCATCCATCTGCGCGACGAAGCCCGCGACGTGGCGCGCGGAGAAGATCGGCGCCAGGGTGCGCCGCTGTAGGCGCCACTCGTCGCCCTCCGCCGTGAGCAGGCCGTCGCCGAGACCCGGCGCCAGGACCCGCTTCTGCAGGTCGTCCTTGCGGTAGTTCGCAGCGCGCTCCACGAGCAGGTAGCGCACCAGGGCCGGATCGCTGACGACGGTCAGGCGCCCCATCGCCGTCTCGCCCGCGACGACGAACTCCTCGAAATGCGCGTCCATCCAGGTCGCGATCGGGTTCTCGCGCACCTTCCGCAGGAAGGCGAACAGACCGAGCGGCTGTGTCAGCGGCGGCGGCACCTTGGGACGGAACAGCGGCGTGGCCGTCGGGGGCCTGAGGGGCAGCGTATCCAGCATCGGCAGTGGAGCAACCTTGCGAACAACCTCGGCGGTAACGGAGTGCGCGATGCGTCATCCCCCGATCCGGGCCGGCATCGCGCTTACCATCGTGCTTCGTTAAGTAGGGCCGCATCCGAGCCAACGAAGAGGCCACGATGTCGCCGCAAGAGACCCCCGCCGTCGAGACGCGCACCGAGTCCGACACCTTCGGCCCGATCGAGGTGCCCGCTCACCGCTACTGGGGCGCTCAGACGCAGCGCTCGATCCAGAACTTCAAGATCGGCACCGAGCGCCAGCCGGCGCCGCTGGTCCACGCCCTCGGCATCGTCAAGCAGGCCGCCGCCCTGGTGAACAAGGATCTCGGCGGCCTCGAGCCGAAGATCGCCGACGCGATCGCCGAATCGGCCGCGGAGGTCGTCGCCGGCAAGCACGACGACGAGTTCCCGCTGGTTGTCTGGCAGACGGGCTCGGGCACGCAGTCCAACATGAACGCCAACGAGGTGATCGCGAGCCTCGCCAACGAGCGGCTCGGCGGCAAGCGCGGCGGCAAGTCGCCGGTCCACCCGAACGACCATTGCAACCGCGGCCAGTCCTCCAACGACACCTTCCCGACCGCCATGCACATCGCGGTCGCCCGCGAGG
>NZ_BPRD01000215.1 GCF_022179745.1 Methylorubrum podarium | reverse complement strand
GCGTCCATGGACGCGAAGGGCGCGGCCAAAACGATTAGGTTGATCCGCAATCAGGAGCGCCTCTCGCGCCGGCAGATTCCTCACAGCATCCTTCTGACCCGCACCAGCGCCGCCGTCACCTCGCGCGCCCTGCGCAATGTTCGCGAGCAGCTCGACAAGGCGGCGATTGACGTGTTCTCCACGTCCATCGTCGAGCGTGCCGCCTTCCGCGACATCTTTGATTTTGGTGGACTGCTATCTGACCTTCGCAGCGATCAAGTCAGCAATGTGGATAGAGCCATCGAGAACGCCCGGGCCTTTGCGGGCGAGGTCATTGCGAAACTGAAGGGCGGCACGATGGCCGCCAAGGTAGCGTGATCATGACCGACAACCGCGCTGATCTAGGCTTTGCCGACGCCCTTGAAGATTTCAATGCGAGCGACTGGATGCCGCGCGCCCCGGCGGTCAATGAAAAGCCGCCCAAGGTGGCGACCGAGAAAGCCGCCGCCGCTGCGGGATTCCGGAGCCGGGAACCGCAGCCCGAAGCGGTAAAGCCGCCCGTGCGCACTGATCCACCGCGCCGGCGGCGCACAGGGCGCAACGCGCAGTTTAATCTGAAAGCCCGCCCTGAGACGATAGAAGAGTTCTGCGCGATTGCCGATGCGCAGGGCTGGGGACTCGGAGAAACGCTGGAGCGCGCCGTCGCGCTTCTTCAGCGCGAACACGGTCATGCCCCCGAGAAGAAGCAAAACCGCTGATCAAAGGCAGGCTTTCGTGTAGGTTATGGCAGGCGCAGACTTGAGGCGGCTGCGCAGCTAGACTGACAAGACAGAGAATCGCGATGTCCGGCAGCGCGGATCACAAAAATGACGGGGCTTGGTGGGGACGTCCGCAGGACGACCCGGCGCTACACGATGCGCTGAACAAGAGGTTCGCGGATTTTCGCCACGCGCATCCTCCGGTCAATTGCTGGATCGACAAGGTAGGGACAGCGGAGCTGTACCTTGGCGGCGTAAGGCGCGCGCTGGTGGATCGCCGCCGGGCGCTCGTCATGTTTTATGACGAGCAGGGCGCGCCCGCGTCGTCGGTGGTCTTTCTGCGTTCGGAGAGTGCCTACGATGTCGCCGAATCTCATCTCGGCATCGCGCGCGTTGCGGAAGTGCGCGATGAGAGCGATGAGGCTGACGAGATCCTGAGCGCGGCACCGCGCGAACGGGAAGATCGGGTCGCCGCCGAGTTCAGCAGCCGGCATGCCTCAGACGTGGAGGCGTTCCACTACCTGCGATCAGCTGTGAAGCTTCTGCGGCTTGCGGGCTCCGCATCCGGGAAATGCGCGCCGGTCGTCGACCTACTGCTCCAGGCCATCGGGGCGGAAGTGCAGGACCAGCACGAGCAGGCCGTACGCTCCATCAAAGAGGCAATCGCATTGCTGGATAGCTCTCCAGCCGACCCGCTGTTCGGCGACCCAGCATTAGCGGACTGCCGGCGGGCTCTGGAGGCAACAGAGCGGCATATGTCGGTGCAGTCCAAGCGGCCGGTACGGCGCGGCCCCGAGGGGAAAAGCGGGGGCTAAAAGCCCCGCGCTCCCGGTGCGAGCGCCAATGCGCGCGCGATGTTTTCGAGTGTGGCGAGGTTGTTGCGGCGCTCCGGCGTGCCCGCCGCCGTGCGGGCGAGCGCCTGGCTCGCCTGACGGAACAGAGCCCGCAGGTCGGATTCGGTGCGATGTTGCAGCTCGCTGATGGTCAGTAAGGTGTTCATTCGTTCCTCCTTGTTTTCAAGGCCCCGGACATCGGGACCGTTCGTGCCCGGACACACACACAATCGGCACAAGGAACGGGACTGCATGGCTGGAAGGCCGAAGCAGAACATGAGGAAGAAGGGGACGCCGCCATCTGGGCGTCATCAGAGCTGACACAAGCAAAGAGTTGATCTGGGGGCGCGTCCGGCAGGCCGGACCGGGCTTTCAGGCTGTGCCCGGAGCCGCCGCGTCGTCTCCGCCAGACGGTTTCAATCCCTCGCGCAAGAAAACAGAGCAGAGCCGGCGTTGCCGGCGCATCGGTGCGCGGCGCTCTTGCCGCCGCTTGAACGGAAGAGGGGGCGTGCCGCCCCCGAGGCCGTCAAGACCAAGCCCTCCGCTAACGCTACGGACGCCGCCGGGGCGTTCCCCGACCTTCCGCGCTGCGCTTGTGCAGGCCGGGAGATACCCCTTTCCCCGGCGGCGGTCCTGACCGCCGACCCCCCGCTCATTGGCGCGGGCCTAGTCCGGTTGCATGGCGCAACCACCAACAAGACTAGGAGAAAGACCCAATGTTTACAGACGTTTATCAGCGCATCACCGATCAGATTGTAGCAGAGCTTGAGAAGGGCGTGCGGCCATGGCTGAAACCTTGGAACGCCGTGCACGCCGCCGGGCGCATTACCCGGCCCTTGAGAGCAACCGGTATCCCGTATCGCGGCATCAATGTTTTGATGCTCTGGGCAGCCGCCACGGCGCAGGGCTTCATTGCCCCGCTATGGCTGACTTACAAACAGGCGCAGGAGCTGGGCGGACAGGTGCGCAAGGGCGAGAAGGGGAGCCTTGTCGTCTTTGCCAACACCATCAAACGCACAGAACAGGATGAAGCGACCGGCGAGGATTTGGAGCGGGAAATCCCCTTTATGAAGGGCTACACCGTGTTTAATGCCGAGCAGGTGGACGGATTGCCAGCGCACTTCTACGCCGTGCAGGAACCGGCCCTTGAGCCGGTAGAGCGCATCGAGAGGGCGGAGGCGTTCTTTGCTGCGACCGGTGCCGTAATCCGCGAGGGCGGGGACCGGGCCTTCTACAGCATGGCAGAGGACCGCGTGCAGATGCCGCCGTTTGTGGCCTTCAAGGAGCCGGAAGCCTATTACGCGACGCTCGCGCACGAGCTGACGCACTGGACCAAGCACGAGAAGCGCCTTGCGCGGGACTTTGGGCGCAAGCGGTTTGGTGATGAAGGCTACGCCATGGAAGAGCTGGTCGCCGAGCTGGGCGCGGCCTTTGTCTGCGCCGACCTCGCCTTGACCCCCGCGCCGCGCGCGGAGCACGCCGCCTATATCGCCTCGTGGCTCAAAGCGCTGAAGGATGACAAGCGGGCGATCTTTGCCGCCGCCGCCCATGCGCAGCGCGCGGCGGACTATCTGGCCAAGTTCTCGACGCACGCAGCGGCGGAGGAACCGGAAAAGCATTCGGCGGCCGCATAGCGGCGGCCGTTACTGACGGAGATCCGGACGAGCCCGACATGGGATTCTATCGCCGAGGGCAGAAATTTTCGGCCGACCGGCTGGTGCCGGTCGGCCGGTTGCTCGGCAGGAGGCGGGTTATTTTTCATATTGCGCAGGCTGGAATCTGTCGGGCGCGCCGCGAGTCAGTTGGAGCCCGCTTGCAGCAGGCGGGCCGCCGTATCGATGGGAAGGAACAGCGTCTGCGGGCGCGCGCTGAATGCCTGAAACCCATGATGCCGGTAGAAGGACGCTGCCGTGTCATCCTTGGCATCGACGAGCACCGTCAGCACCGCAGGCTCCGCCCGGAGCGCGCGCAGGATGGCGTCAAATAGCAACGCCGCCCCGAGCTGCTGACCCTTGAACCGATGGTCGACAGCGAGCCTACCGATCAGCACCGCCGGCAGCACCGGGTATCGGGGCAGGCGGCGGGTTTGCTCCGGCGGCAGGTCTTGGACAGGGATGCTGGCTGCGGCGAGCGTGTAGTAGCCAGCAATGGCAGCGCCGCCCTCTGGCAGGGCGACAAAGCAGTTGGACACGCGGCGGCGCATGTCCTGGCCGGCCTGCCGGGCAAGGTAGCCGTCAAGCGCCTCGATCCCGCAGGAGAAATCTCTGCGGTCATGGGCGGCGGACAGCGCCTCGATACGAAAAGAGGGCGGCACGCTAGGCTGAAATGATCAAGCGGCGGTGAGCGGCGGCAGCCCGGCGCAGGGCGTCGTTGGGCTCCGGCGGGTTCAGGATGGACGCGGCGAGCGCCTGCTGATCCTCAACTGCCAGCCTGAGCACCTGCGCATCCTCGATGGTGCGCTGCGCAGCCTCTTGCGCGGCCGATACAACGAAGTCGCTCAAAGACCGGCCCTGAAGCTCGGCAGCGCGGCGGACGACCGCCAGCGCTTCCGGGGAAATCCGGGCCTCAAGCCGCGTGGTGCGGGTGGTTGATGGGGGCATGATTAACCTCACTCTCTACTACTAATGTACGGGTTTTTACCGGACATTGCAAGTTTGAGCCTCAGAGGTCAGCCGGGAGGCGGTGGACGACAATATGTCAAGTGTCAAGCGACGGTTGACGGCATGATTCCCCCGCAGGTAGCATCGAACAGCGATTCGAAAGGAGCTGTCCTATGGCTGCTCGCACATCACATCGGCTTGCCGAGCCCGTCCATCCGGGCGGCTTCGTCAAGAGCGAGATCATCGAGCCACACGGCCTGTCGGTGACAGACGCCGCGCGCGCGCTCGGCATCACGCGTGCCGCTCTGTCAGCCTTCCTCAATGAACACTCCGCGCTCTCGCCAGAGATGGCGCTGCGGCTTGAAAAGGCGTTCGGCGTGTCGATGGAAACTCTGATGCGCATGCAGAACAGTTTTGACATCGCCCAGGCCCGCAAGCGGGCGGGGGAGATCAAGGTGGAGCCGTTCGCTGGCACGCCGGGCGACCGGGAGGATGCGTGACGGCATGAAGAACGCACCGGGGGACGCACGCGCATGAACGCCGTCGAAATCGAAGAAGCCATATCGGCGCTGGCCGAGCAGCCGTTCGACGGCGGCGAGTTCCCGTTCGCCTTCCTTCAGGCGTTTGGCAACAAAGAAACGACCCTCAAGCGTCTGCGCGCAGGCGCGTCGAACAAGTCCGACCTGGGCGGGGTCCTCCAGACCAACAACATTCATATCGCTGTCACGCCGCCGGGCGCGGTCACGAAGACACTCGGAGCGCTGAAGGCGAGCCCCGCTACAGCGAAGGCGAAGGCGCGCTTCATCCTTGCGACAGATGGCACGGACTTCGAGGCCGAGGACATCGACACAGGCGAGACGGTCGCCTGCGCTTACACCGATTTTCCCAACCACTTCGGCTTCTTCCTGCCCCTAGCCGGCATCACCACCGTCAAGCAGCTGCGGGAAAGCTCCTTCGACATCCGCGCGACGAGCCGGATGAACCGGCTCTACGTCGAGCTTCTGAAAGACAATCCCGAATGGGGCACTGAGGCGCGCCGCCATGACATGAACCACTTCATGGCGCGGCTGATCTTCTGCTTCTTCGCCGAGGATACAGATATCTTTCACAAGTCCGACCTGTTCACGGACACCATCGAGCAGATGAGCGCCAAAGACTCATCGAACACCCACGAGGTGATCGGCGAGCTGTTCCGCGCCATGAACACGAAGCGCGAAGAGCGAGCTAAGGCCGGGATCGCGCGATGGGCGGACGCGTTCCCGTATGTGAACGGTGAGCTGTTCTCCGGCAGCACTGACGTGCCGCGCTTCAGCCGGATCGCGCGGTCATATCTCATTCACATTGGCAATCTCGACTGGACAAAGATCAACCCTGACATCTTCGGGTCGATGATTCAGGCCGTCGCCGAGGATGAAGAGCGCGGCGCGCTCGGGATGCACTACACGTCAGTGCCGAACATCCTGAAGGTACTCAATCCGCTGTTCCTTGATGACCTGCGCGCGAAGCTGGAGGAAGCGGGAGACAATCCCCGCATGCTCCTGAACCTTCGCAAGCGCATGGCGAAGATCAGAGTCTTCGACCCTGCCTGTGGGTCCGGCAACTTTCTTGTTATCGCCTACAAGGAAATGCGCGCCATCGAGGCCGAGATCAATAATCGGCGCAGCGAAGCCGAGAGGCGTACGGAAATCCCGCTGACGAATTTCCGGGGCATCGAGCTGCGCGACTTCCCGGCTGAAGTGGCGCGGCTAGCGCTCATCATCGCGGAGTTTCAGTGCGACGAGCTGTATCGTGGACAGAAGGAGGCCCTGCAGGACTTTCTCCCGCTTGACGCCCAGAACTGGATCACGTGCGGCAACGCTCTTCGGGTTGATTGGCTAAGCGTCTGCCCGCCGACCGGGACAGGTGTGAAGCTGCATGGTGATGATCTGTTCAGCACGCCGCTGGACCAGGCGCAGATCGACTTCGAAAACGAGGGGGGAGAAACCTATATCTGCGGCAATCCGCCGTACCGAGGCAGTAAGTGGCAAACCGACGATCAAAAGAACGACATGGCCAATGCTTGGGTGCGCCATTCAAAACTAGCCAAGACTACAGACTTCGTTACGGGTTGGTTTGCTCGCTTCTTCGACTACGCGGATCAAGTTCCTAATGCAGTTTCCGCATTTGTGGCAACGAATAGCGTGTGTCAGGGCCAGCAGGCGATAGATGTATGGCCGGTAGCATTTCAGCGCGGCTGTGAGATCAGATTCGCTCACACTTCATTCAAATGGAGCAATCTAGCCAGTCACAACGCTGGAGTAACAGTGGTGATAGTCGGGCTGGGCAAAAAGTCAAATTATCCTAAGGCTCTTTATCAGGACGACATTGTTAAGCAATGCGCGGCGATTGGTCCTTACCTTGTCCCAGATAGTCTCGCCTATGTGCAGAAAGCAAACGAACCGATTGGCGAAAAGTCACCGATGCTTTTCGGCAATATGGCTCGTGACGGTGGTCACCTCTTTATGGACGCCAATTTAGCTGAAGACATCAGGAAAAATGACCCGATTGCCCGACCATTTATCAAACGATTTATAGGGTCCGATGAGTTGATCAACGGTAGGCAGAGATTCTGCTTATGGATTGACGATGTGCATGCGGCATCTGCAAAAGACAGTCACTTTGTTGCTAATAGATTAGCTCTGGTAGCCGAAAATCGTAAGAAGTCAGATGCTGAATCCACGCGTCAGTTCGCCAGGCAGCCGCACCGTTTCGTGCAGATTGCCGGTGTCGCGAAGAAATATCAAATTCTTGTGCCCGGCGTTAGTTCAGAGAACAGACCATACCTTCCGTGTGACTATCTGACGGCGGACTCTATCGCTTCCAATAAGTGCTTCGCTCTGTACGACGCCCCTCTGTGGAACATGGCGCTGATTGCATCGCGGCTTCACTGGGTTTGGATTGGGACCGTCTGCGTTCGTATGAGGACGGATTTCTCGTACTCCAACACCCTCGGATGGAATACCTTTCCGGTTCCGACGCTTACTGTGAAGAACAAGGCCGACCTGACCCGATGCGCCGAGGACATTTTGCTAGCCCGCGAGGCGCATTTCCCGGCGACTATCGCTGAGCTCTACGACCCAAGCTCCATGCCCGCCGATTTGCTCGCGGCACACGCGCGCAACGACGAGGTGCTTGAGCGAATCTATATCGGCCGTCGATTCCGTAACGATACGGAACGGCTGGAGAAGCTGTTTGAACTGTACACTAAGATGGTCGCGTCACCGGGCGCGACTGCGAAGAAGAAAAAAGCGGGGGCTGGCGCGTGACTAAAGAAAAAAGATCCGTTCCTTCCGTTTCGGTCTCCTATGCTCGAAACGGTGCGTCGACTAAGGCCAATGCCCTTGGCATGAGGCAGATGCAGGAGCGTGCCTACGAACGGCGCGGGGAGCAGTATCTCCTCATCAAGTCACCGCCAGCATCGGGCAAGAGCCGCGCGCTCATGTTCATCGCCCTCGACAAACTGCATAATCAGGGCTTGAAGCAAGCCATCATCGTCGTGCCGGAGAAGTCCATTGGCGCGAGTTTCGGTGATGAACCGCTGACCAAGTACGGCTTCTGGGCCGACTGGGTCGTACAGCCGAAGTGGAATCTGTGCAATGCGCCGGGCAACGACAACGGCGGCAAGGTCAACTCCCTGGGCGCGTTCCTTGACAGCGACGACAAGGTGCTGGTCTGCACGCACGCAACCTTCCGCTTCGCCGTGGACAAGTTCGGTGTCGAGAAGTTCGACGACCGCCTGATCGCCGTCGACGAATTCCACCACGTGTCAGCAGACCCTGATAGCAGGCTGGGTCAGCACCTCGGAGCCTTCATCGCTCGCGACCGGGCGCACATCGTCGCCATGACCGGCTCCTATTTCCGGGGCGATGCGGTGCCTGTTCTTGCACCGCATGATGAGGCGAAGTTCGATACTGTCACCTACACCTACTACGAGCAGCTGAATGGCTACGATTATCTTAAGCAACTCGATATCGGCTACTTTTTCTATTCCGGCTCCTATGTTGATGACATCGCACAGGTCATCGACACGGAAGAGAAAACGATTGTCCATATCCCGAACGTGAATTCTCGTGAGAGCACGAAGCGCGGCAAGACGACCGAAGTCAGTGAGATTATGGGAGTGTTGGGAAGCTGGGAGGGCAAAGACCCCGCAACTGGCTTCGACCTCGTGAAGCGCGTCGATGGACGAATTCTTAGAATTGCTGACCTCGTCGATGACGGTCCTGATCGGCACGCGAAGGTTCTGGCCTCGCTGAAAGACCCGGCGCAGAAGAACAACCGCGATCACGTCGACATCATCATCGCGCTCGGCATGGCCAAGGAGGGCTTTGACTGGATTTGGTGCGAGCACGCTCTCACGGTCGGATACCGATCCAGCCTCACCGAGATTGTACAAATCATTGGTCGTGCGACGCGCGACGCGCCGGGCAAGACTCGCGCGCGCTTTACAAACCTGATTGCCGAACCGGATGCCGCTGAAGCAGCGGTCACCGAAGCGGTGAACGACACGCTGAAAGCCATCGCCGCCAGTCTGCTTATGGAGCAGGTTTTGGCACCGAGATTTAACTTCACCCCGAAGAACCCGCAAAGCGGCCCGGTCGAGGGTTTCGACTATGGCGAGGGGGGCTACGACCCCAATAAGGGCAACGTCGGCTTTAATGAAGAAACCGGCCAATTCCACATCGAGATCAAGGGCCTTGCCGAACCCAAGAGCAAGGAAGCCTCACGGATTTGTAGCGAAGATCTGAATGAGGTGATTGCCGCCTTTGTCCAAGACAAGACCACCATCGAGCGCGGGCTGTTCGACGAGGAGATGATCCCCGAGGAGCTGACCCAGGTCCGCATGGGAAAAATCATCAAGGACAAGTACCCCGAGCTTGATGAAGGAGACCAGGAGGCGGTCCGTCAACACGCCATTGCAGCCCTGAACTTGACGCAGCAGGCAAAACAGATCGTCCTTGGCGACGGTGAAGGCGGCGCGGGTGGCGGCCGGGATGCCGAGCCTGCCGGCAATACCGCACTGATCGATGGCGTTCGCAAATTTGCGATGGACGTGCGCGAACTCGATATCGACCTGATCGACCGGATCAATCCTTTTGGCGAAGCCTACGCCATCCTCGCCAAGACCATGAGCGAGGAGAGCCTGAAGCAGGTTCAGGCGGCCATATCCGCGAAGAAAACGCGGATAACGCCCGAGGAAGCGAAGGTCATCGCCAAAAGGGCCGTTGAATTCAAGCGCGAGAGGGGTCGCCTGCCTTCCATAACGGCAACAGACCCTTGGGAGAAACACTTAGCCGAGGGCGCTGCTGCTTTCGTTCGTTACAAGGATGAGGGCCGCTATGTCTGACCTTGATCTGGATGAACTCCGCGCCGAGCTGGAAGACTTCGCCGAGCCTGAAAAGAAGGGTGGCCGTTCTCCCCAGGAAGAACGCGTCATCGCCGGCTTCGAAGACATTCAGCGTTTCGTCGAATTGCATGGCCGCGCTCCGCAGCATGGCGAAGACCGTGACATATTCGAGCGTCTCTATGCGGTTCGCCTGGACCGGCTGCGCACGCTTGAAGAATGCCGAGCAATCCTCGCACCGTTTGATCGCCAAGGGCTTCTTGTTGGTTCGACCGCTCCATCGGCTGCGCCGGTGGATACCATGGATGACGACGACCTCATGGCAGAGCTCGAAGGCGCTGCGGGTACATCGGACATCAGGGATTTGAAGCATGTACGGGCCGCCGCCGACAAGCGCGCGGCTGAGGAAATCGCCAACCGCACGCTTTGCAAGGACTTCGAGACTTTCAAGCCGCTGTTCGCCCAGGTCAGGAAAGACCTCGACGCCGGCGTGCGCAAGACGCGGCCCTTCCAGACGATGGCCGAAATCCAGAAGGGCGAGTTCTTCATCGTTGGCGGCCAGACCGCCTATGTCGCGGAAGTGGGCGAAGAGTTCATGACCGAATACGAGCGTCGCGACAGCCGTCTGCGCGTGATCTACGATAACGGCACGGAGGCCGACGTACTGCTGCGCTCGCTGCAACGCGCACTCCACCGCGACGAAGCGGGGAGGCGGATCACCGATCCCGTTGCCGGGCCGCTATTCGCCAGTGAGAGCGAAGACGGCGACCTCGCCAGCGGCACGATCTATGTGCTCCGCAGCAAGTCCAACGATCCTGCTATCGCACAGCATCGCGACGTGTTGCACAAGATCGGTGTGACGGGCGGTGACCTGAAAGCGCGGCTCGCAAATGCCAAGCTCGACCCGACCTTCCTGCTGGCCGACGTAGAGATTATAGCCACCTACAAGTTGGCCAACATCAACCGGACTAAGCTCGAAAACCTCATCCATCGCATATTTGATCCGGCCCGGCTCGACATCAAGATCAAGGATCGCTTCGGCCATCCGGTTGTCCCACGCGAGTGGTTTCTTGTCCCGCTGTTCGTCGTCAACGAGGCCGTCGAGC